>JBFHJY010000165.1:0-5057 GCA_041595655.1 Azoarcus sp. | reverse complement strand
CTGGTGGCAGAGCGGGTGATGGACGCGCATGTCCGGCTCGACCGGCCCGAGCAGGGGCAGACCTTGCTGCGTGCCTGGCTGGAGCGCGAGCCGACGCTTGACCTGATGGATCAGGTGTTCCGCTGGGAGATCGAACGCCATGGGCCGCGCGCCGCCTATGAGCTCGTGCGTCGGGAACTGCGCCGCAATCCCACCGTGCTCGGGCTTGAGAAACTGCTCGAGGCTGCATCGCAACAGGCCAACCCGGAGCAGCGTGACGACATCGAGCTGGTCAAGCAGCTGATCCACGGACACACCCGTCGCGTTGCTCGTTACCGGTGCGCAGCCTGCGGTTTCAAGGCTCGTGAGTTCCAGTGGCGCTGTCCGGCCTGCGGTGGCTGGGAAACCTATCCTCCGCTTCGCACCGAGGAGTTCGACCTCGCGCCCTGAAGCATTTCTTCGGAACCCGCACCCGTTTCGTCGGGTGCGGCGACAGGCATACACTCACCATCATCACTGCACACTGGCCAGGCGAACATGGACTACAAGACGCTGGAAGATTATGTCGGCAATACCCCGCTGGTGCGCCTCAAGCGCATCCAGGCGGGACGCAACAACCTCATCCTGGCCAAGCTCGAAGGCAACAACCCGGCTGGGTCGGTCAAGGATCGCCCGGCCCTGTCGATGGTCATGCGCGCCGAGGCGCGCGGCGACATCAAGCCCGGCGATACGCTGATCGAGGCCACCAGTGGCAATACCGGCATCGCGCTGGCCATGGCGGCGGCGATGCGTGGCTACCGCATGATCCTCGTGATGCCGGAGAACCAGAGCGTGGAGTGGCGCCAGAGCATGCGCGCCTTCGGCGCGGAACTGGTGCTTACGGCGAAGGAGGGCGGCATGGAGATGGCGCGTGACGTTGCCGAGCGCATGCGTGCCGAAGGGCGCGGCATCATCCTCGACCAGTTCGCCAACCCGGACAATCCGGCGGCGCACTATGAGGGTACCGGCCCCGAGATCTGGGAACAGACCGACGGGCGGGTGACGCACTTCATCAGCAGCATGGGCACGACGGGCACCATCATGGGCTGCTCGCGTTTCCTCAAGGAAAAGAATCCCGCGATCCAGATCATTGGCTGCCAGCCCGACGAAGGTGCGCAGATTCCGGGCATCAGGAAGTGGCCCGAGGCATATCTGCCGCGCATTTACGACAAGAGTGCGGTCGATCGCCTCGAATACGTAGGCCAGGCCGAGGCAGAAGAGATGACTCGCCGCCTCGCGTGCGAGGAAGGCATCTTTGCCGGCATCTCGTCGGGCGGTGCGCTGCATGTTGCGCTGCGCGTGGCCGAACAGGTCGAGAACGCCGTGATCGTCACCATCGTATGTGACCGTGGTGACCGCTACCTGTCCACGGGCGTATTCCCGGGCTGAGATCATGGCTGCCTGCTGGCGCGGTCTGGCGCTTGCAGTACTGACCTGTCTGGGACTTGCCGAGGCACATTCTTCGGCGTTGCGCCTCGGGATCGCGGCCGTCGACCACGCGGACTTCCAGCTGCAGGGGGTGCTTCTTACCGTTGCGGCGGACGGTGCGAGCGCGGATCTGCGCATCGATCGCCTTTCGGCAGGGGGTCGTGATTGGCGTTCGGTGCGCGTGAGCTGTCCGAAATTTGCGTTTGCCTATCCGCAACTGCACTGTGATGACGGGCGCCTCGTGGCGGACGGTCTGGGCGAGGAAATCCGCGTCGCTTTCGATGCCGACCTGCAAAGTCGCGAGGGCAGGGCCGATCTGCGTAGCGGTGCCGGCGAACGGCTCTCGCTGCAGCTTGAGCAAGGCACACTCTCCGGGCGGATCGCCGGCCTGAATCTCGCTCGTCTCGTCGACTGGGTGCCCATGCTTTCGGCATATTCGCCGGGCGGGCGGTTCGACGGCGATGTCAGCTTCGACGGCCAGAACTCGCTGGTGTTGAACGGTGCGGTGTCCGCCGGGACTTTCGCCAGCAGTGACGGCCTGCAGGCGGGCGAAGGCTTGCAGCTCGATGTCGAGGCCAGACTGCGCGCAGCCGGCGACACCCAGCGCTTCTCCGCTACGCTGAGCTGGAAGGGCGGTGAGGCCTACATTCATCCGGTCTACCTCGCGGCCCCGGCCCGACTCGTCCTTGCCGGAGAGTTGCAGCCGAACCGTGTCGAGCTGACCCGCGCCTCACTTGCGATCGACGGAGCCGACGCGGTCGAAGGGCGCGCGACCCTGTCGTTGCCCGATGGCGCGCCGCGGCAATTGACCGTGGCGATATCGTCTGCCGATCTTGGCGTCCTCGGCCCGCGCCTCATCGCGCCGATCATTGCGCCCGCACGCGCGGCTTCGCTCGATTTCGACGGACGGCTGAGCGCCGGGCTGGTTTTCGAGCAAGGCGAGCTGCAATCCGTGGATGCGGTGCTCGACGAAGTGCGTTACGAGGATGCGGATGTCGAACTCGCGTTCGGTCCGCTGTCGGGCGTGCTCCCATGGCGTGCGGCCGAGACAGGGCATGCCAGTCTGCGTGTTGGCGGAGGGCGTTGGCAGGCCCTCGAGCTGGGCGCCTTCGAGCTCGAGGCCGGGCTCAAGGGCGACGGCGTGGCCATTCCCCATGTCGAAGTCCCGCTGCTCGACGGCCGTGTTGTCCTCAGCGATCTGGCCTTGCGGCACGGCGAAGCTGGCTGGAGCGGCAGTGGCAGTGGGGTGGTCGAGCCGATCTCGATGCCCTTGCTGACCGCGGCGCTCGGTTTGCCGGAGATGGCAGGCGTGCTGTCGGCGTCCATGCCGCGGTTGCGCGTTTCCCCGGGCGAGCTGGCGCTCGACGGGGCGTTGGTGGTTTCGGTGTTTGACGGCTACCTGCGTGTGACGGAGCTGACCGCAATCGAGCCCTTTGGTGTCTCGTCGCGCCTGTTCTCCAACCTGACCGCGCGAAACATCGATCTGGCGCAGCTGACCGAAGCCTTGTCGTTCGGCGGCATGAGCGGCTTCATCGATGTCGACATCGACGGGCTGGAACTCGCACACTGGCGCCCGGTGCGTTTCGATGCACGGGTGGCAAGCAGCCCCGGGCGCTATCCCAGGCGGATCAGTCAGCGAGCCGTGGAGAACATCAGCGCGCTTGCCGGGCCCGGAGCCGGACTGGCGCTACAGCGCGGATTCCTGCGGTTTTTCGATGATTTCGGTTACCGCGAGATCGGTCTGTCATGCCGCCTCGACGGTGGCGTGTGCATCATGGGCGGCATTCCCCCGGACACTTCGGACAGCTTCGAGATCGTCCGGGGCGGCGGCATCCCGGCGCTCAACGTCATCGGCTACAATCGACGCGTGGACTGGGAAGAACTGGTCGACCGGGTGCGTCGCGTCATCGAATCGAACACGGCACCGGTCATTCGCTGAACCTGGCAGGAGGCTGCACGTGAACGGATTCAACCGATGGTTGCTGACTGGGGCACTGATGCTTGCACTGGCCGGCTGCGTGACCATCAACATCTATTTCCCCGCTGCGGCCGCCGAAAAGGCTGCGGATCGCATCATCGAGGAGGTGTGGCAGCTGCAGGGTTCCGCCACCACGCCCCTGCCAGCCAACGGAGGTGCAGCCCAATGACACGTCGAATCATGCTTTGCGCGCTGTGCGTGCTGATGTTCTTGCCGCTCGCTTCGTTCGCACAAGCGCAGGGCAATCTCGAGATCAATACTCCCGCAATCGCGGCCCTGCAGAAATCGATGCAGCAGCGGCATGCAGATCTCGCGCCGCTCTATGCGTCCGGAGCGATCGGGTTGGCGAGTGACGGTGGCGTTGCGCTGCGTGACGCCGCCAGCGTGCCGCTGGCCCAGCGCGCCCGGGTCAATGCGCTGATTGCGGCCGAGAACGCCGACCGTACCGCACTGTACCGCGAAATCGCCCGTGCCAACGGCCACCCGGAATGGGAGGCCGATATCCGCAAGACCTTTGCCCAGCGCTGGATCGACCGCGCACAGTCGGGCTGGTGGGTTCAAGGGGCTGGCGGCTGGGCGCGCAAGTGACCCCGGTTCTCGTCTTCGACATCGAGACCATTCCCGATGTTGGCGGCATCCGCGATCTGCATGACCTGCCGGCCGATCTCGCCGATGCAGAAGTGGCCGAGTACGCGTTCCAGCAGCGTCGCGTCGCGACCGGTTCGGATTTTCTTCCGCATCATCTGCAGCGCGTGGTGGCGATTTCCTGTGTGCTGCGGGATGCGCAGAGTTTTCGCGTGTTCTCGCTGGCCGAGCCGGAAAGTGGTGAGGGGCAGATCATCCAGCGCTTCTTTGACGGTATCGAGCGTTACACGCCGCAGATCGTGTCCTGGAATGGTGGCGGTTTCGATCTGCCGGTGCTTCACTACCGCGGTTTGATTCACGGCGTCTCCGCGCCGCGTTACTGGGACCAGGGCGAGGGCGACTATCACGACTCGCGCGAGTTCAAGTGGAACAACTACATCAGCCGTTATCACGCGCGCCATACCGACCTGATGGATCTGTTGGCGATGTATCAGCCGCGCGCGGCGGTTCGTCTCGACGAGATGGCCAAGCTGATGGGCTTCCCCGGCAAGCTCGGCATGGACGGTTCAGCCGTGTGGCAGGCCTGGCTGGAAGGTCGTCATGACGAGATCCGCGACTACTGCGAAACCGACGTCGTGAACACCTATCTGGTCTTTCTTGGCTTTCAGCGCATGCGTGGCGAGCGCGATGCCGCTGCACATGCCGCCGAACTGGCCTTTGTGCGTGCATCACTGGAAAAGATCGACGCACCGCACTGGAAAGCCTTTCTGGAAGCCTGGCCAAGCGAAAAACTTTGACAAGACTGAAACGGCCGCTATAATTCGCCGCTCTTAGCAGGCGCGTAGCTCAGTTGGTTAGAGCACCACCTTGACATGGTGGGGGTCGTAGGTTCGAATCCAATCGCGCCTACCAACAACTCGAACAGTTGCCGCAATCTGCAGCCCACACGGGCGGATTCGCTACCATGGCCCCAATCAACGGGGTCCAACTTCCATGAAACGTCTTTCTCAGTTCTTCTTTCGCGGCCTGATCGCGGCGCTGCCGTTGG
>JBFHJY010000164.1:0-5093 GCA_041595655.1 Azoarcus sp. | reverse complement strand
CTGAACTCGCTGGCGCTCGGACAGCAGGGCCGGACTTCTCCGGCGCAACCGTCCTCCGCTCGGCGAGCCAGAGGGGAGCAGGGTGCCAGCGCCCGCGGCCCTGCGGTTTTGGTTGCGTGCTGCGCTCAGCGGAGCTCGATGGATTGCACCCGGGACGTTCCGACCTCGCGTAGGAGCCCGATTCATCGGGCGATTATGGGCAGTACAGATCCGGCACAAACCGTTCGGGTTGGCACCCCAATCCCCCTGTCTCGCCAAGCGCAGCGAGGGCAGCCCGAAGGGCCGAGGCAGTGGGGTGCATTTCTTTACCTTCTTTCTTGTTGCACAACAAGAAAGAAGGTCGCCCGCCGGGGCGAAATCCCGGCCGGTCGAGGCCTGAACAACCCACTCGTGTCAGGCAGTCTGACATCGTGCCGCCACGGTCCGGTGACCGTGGCCAGCGCTCATACCCCGTGGCGCTTGAACCACTCCAGCAGACGCTTCCAGCCGTCTTCCGCCTCTTCCTTGCGGTAGGTCGGGCGATAGTCGGCGTTGAAGGCGTGCGGGGCGTCCGGGTACACGTGGATCTCGCTGGGCGAGCCGGCGCGCTTGAGTTCGTCGCGCATCAGGTCGACGTCGTCCAGCGGAATGCCCTGGTCGGCGCCGCCGTACAGGCCGAGTACCGGCGCCTTCAGGTCGGCGGCGAGGTCGACCGGCTGCTTCGGCTGCAGCTCGCTCGGTGCACTGTCCAGGCGTCCGTACCAGGCCACGCCGACCTTGAGCTGCGGGTTGTGCGCGGCGTACAGCCAGGTGATGCGGCCGCCCCAGCAGAAACCGGTGATTGCCAGCCGGGCCGGATCACCGCCGTTCTTGGCCGCCCAGGCGGCGCAGGCGTCGAGATCGGACAGCACCTGAGCGTCGGGCACCTTGTTGACGATGGACTGGATGATCTCGCCCACGTTCTCGATGGTGCGCGGGTCGCCCTGGCGGAAGAACAGCTCCGGCGCGATGGCCAGATAGCCCTGTTTGGCGAAGCGGCGGCAGACGTCCTTGATGTGCTCGTGCACGCCGAAGATCTCCTGCACGACCAGCACGGTCGGCAGGTCCTTGCCGCCGGCCGGGCGGGCGAAATACACCGGCAGCTTGCCGCCTGCCACGTCGAGGGCGGCGTCGCCGGTGTCCAGCCCGTCGGCGTCGGTGGTGATCACGGTCTGTGCATGCACCGGCTGCACGGCCAGCGCGAAGCCGGCGGCGGCCAGCGTGGTGACGAAGCCGCGGCGGTCGAGCTTGGCCGACGGCAGCAGGCTGTCGAACTGGGAGCAGGTCTTCATGAGGGTCTTCTCCTTGTCTCTGTCCGGTGGTGTGCCGGGTTTTATTGTAGTCGTGCAGCGGTTGGAGACAGCCGGAGCGGGGTGGATGTTCCCGGCCGGTTCAGTTGCCGGCTTCGGCTTCGGCCGTTTGCATGGCATCGGCGACCACCTCTCCGTTCTCCGGTGAGGGCAGCTCCTGCTCCAGCGGATGGGGTGCCGGTCCCGGCCCGAACAGCACGTGCGCCATGCCGATCAGGCTCTCGGCGACATCCACGGCGTAGGCGTTGTCGTTCATCAGCGAACCGGCCTGTTCCGGGCCGATGCGGCGCTCGCGCATGAGGCCGTCGATGACGCCGTTGCTGGCCATGTCGCTGTTCTCGGCATGCTCCCGCAGGCTGTGCAGCGCGGCCTCGATGTCGGCCTCCTCCCCGCTCGCCATGCGGTGCAGGGCGTGCAGCAGCAGGGCCAGGTCGCGCCGCAGGGCGATGTACTCCTCGCGCGGATGCAGCGTGCTCGCACCCAGATAGCGCACGAGGTTCTTCTGCATGTGCTTGAGATCCTTCAGCGCCTCGATCATGAGCTGTCCGGCGCTGCGCAGCGCATACGCCTGTGCCGTCTGTGGCCCGTGTACCTGCAGTTGCGCGAGGAAGTCGAGGATCTCGCCATACAGCGGCTTCACGCGACGCTGGTAGTAGTCGTCGATGTCGATGGCCCGCACACGCTCGGGCGCGTGGCCGAGCAGGTGCAGATCCTCGCCGCGGCGCAGTCGTGCCGGATCGGCGTGCAGCACCAGTGCCATGATGTCGAAGACGTTGGTGAACAGGTGCTGCAGCTCCTTGCGCGCCGCCTCGAGGCCGGCATCCGGCATCTCCAGCATGGGGCGGGCGATGAACTTCGGCGCCACCACGCTCGCCGTCTTCTGCGGGATGAGTTTCTCCAGCCACTGCACGAGCTGGCCGGTCAGCGGCAGCATCAGCAGCAGACCGGCGACGTTGAACAGCGTGTGGAACAACGCCAGCCTCAGTGTCCAGTTGTCGTCGGCGAAGCCGAGCAGGTCGGCGCCGACCTCCACCACCATGACGAACACGCCGATGAACAAAAGGGAGATCAGTCCGGTAATGACGTTGAAGATCAGATGCGCTGCCGCCAGCCGCCTGCCCGGTGCATTGGTGCCGAGCGAGCCGACGATGGCGGTGATGGTGGTGCCGACGTTGGCGCCGATCGACAGCGCCAGTGCGTTCTCGTAGGTCACCTGTCCGGTCGCCAGCGCGGTGATGGTCAGTACCAGCGTGGCATGGCTGGATTGCATCACCACCGTGGCGAGGATGCCGAACAGCGTGAACAGCAGCAGGCCGCGCACGCCGCTGACGGCGTAGTCCGCCAGATGCAGGGACTGCCCGAAGGCCTCGAAGCCGTCCTTCATCCACGCGATGCCGAGAAACAGGAAACCCAGACCGAGCAGGATCTGACCTGCGCCCTTGAGCGTGGTGGAGCGCGTGAACTGGAAGATCACGCCGAACACCAGCATCGGCATGGCCCAGGCGGCGATGTCCACCTTCAGGCCGAAGCCGGCCACCAGCCAGGCGCCGGTGGTGGAGCCCAGATTGGCGCCGAAGATGATGCCGATGCCCTGCGCCAGTCCGAGCAGGCCGGCCGACAGGAAGGAGATCGAGATCACCGACACCATCGAGCTCGACTGCATCAGCGTGGTCGTCACCATGCCGAAGATCACGCTCTTCCACAGCCGGTCGGTGGTCTTCTGCAGCAGACGCTCCAGCGTGCCGCCGGTGAAGGTCTTGAAGCCCTGTTCCAGTGCCAGCATGCCGAACAGGAACACCGCCCCGCCGGCGGCGATCTCCTTGAACTCGGTGCTGGCCCAGAAACCGTAGCCCAGCAGCAGGCACAGCACCACGAAGGCAAGCTGACGCGACATGGAATCTCCCTACCGAAGGGCGATCAGGCGGCCGGCGCGGCGTCCGCCGGCCAGCGCGCCGAGTGCGCCGGCGGAACCGTTGGCGTGACAGATCGCGCAGGCCAGCGCGTCGGCGGCGTCGGCGCTGGGGTCGCCGTCCAGCGACAGCAGGCGCTGAACCATGTGCTGCACCTGCGACTTGTCGGCCTTGCCGTAGCCGACCACCGCCTGCTTGACCTGCAGCGCGGTGTATTCGGACACCGGCACGTCGCACGACACCGCACCGCAGATCACCGCGCCGCGCGCCTGCCCCAGCAACAGCGTGGATTGCGGATTGACGTTGACGAAGACCTTCTCGACCGCCACCTGGTCCGGCGAATACGTGGTGATGACCTCGCGCACGCCGTCGAGCAGCGTCTTGAGCCGGCCCGGCAGTTCGCCGTCTTTCGTGCGGATGGTGCCGCTGGCGACATAGCGCAGCTGGTTGCCGAGCTTGTCGATGATGCCGAAGCCGGTGATGCGCAGTCCCGGATCGAGTCCGAGGATGCGCGTGGCGGTAATCTGGGAGGCCGAAGTCATGTCATCGATTGTGCGGTGTTCAGCGCGCGCGCGCCAGCCATACTCCGGCCACCGCCATCGCCATGCCACCCAGCGCCAGCGGCGCGAGGCGCTCGTCGAACAGCAGCCAGGCCATCACCGCCGTGGTCGGCGGCGTGAGGTAGAACAGGCTGGCGACGTTCACCGCGCCGCCCGAGCGGATCAGCAGATTGAGCAGCGAGATGGCGCCGAGCGACAGCACGATGACCAGCCAGCCCAGCGCGAAGACGAATTCGCCGGTCCAGTCGATCACCATGGATTCGGTCGCCCGGGCTGCCAGCACGGTGACGACCAGCGTGGGGATGAACTGGATCACCGCGCCGGTGCGCAGGTCAAAACTCGGGCAGAAGCGCTTCTGGTACAGCGTGCCGGCGGTGATGCCGGCCAGCGCCAGCAGGGCGGGAATGAGCATGGTGCCGAGCGGTGCATCGAAACCGGCCGCGCCGCTCTGGCCGATGACCACCAGCGCGACGCCGCCGAAACCCAGCGCCAGCCCGAGCCACTGCCGCCCGACCACGCGTTCGCCCAGCAGCCAGCCCGCACCCAGCGCGGTCAGCAGCGGCTGCATGCCGACCACCAGCGCGGTGATGCCGGCCGGCAGCCCGGCGCCGATGGCCGAAAAAACGCCGCCCAGATACAGGCCGTGCACCAGCAGGCCGGAGACGCCGATATGCACGACCTGGCGCGCATCGCCCGGCCACGGCGCGCGCGTGAGCCACACCAGCGGCAGCATCAGCGCCAGTACCAGCGCGTAACGGACGGACAGGAAGGTCAGCGGCTCGGCATACGGCAGGCCGAGCTTGCCGCCGATGAAGCCCGTGCTCCACAGCACCACGAACAGCAGGGGCATCGCGGCGGCGAGCAGGGGGGCGGGCATGGCAGAGACCCTCAGAGGCTGCGGGATTCCGCAGGTCGGATGAGCGCAGCGCATCCGACACGTGCGCCGATCACTTCACCGTCGGCTGTCAGATGCGCGCCTGCGGCGCTTGTCTGACCTACGACTCAATCAAGCGCCGCCGTCGCATTTCGCCTGTGGCTCGACGCGACCTGCGGGGATGCGTTCATTACTCGAACACCGCGGAGGTGTACACCTCCTGCACGTCGTCGAGCGACTCGAGCGCATCGAGCAGTTTCTGCATCTTCGCCGCGTCGTCGCCGGACAGTTCGGTTTCGTTGTCGGGCTTCATCGAGACCTCGCCGAACTCGGCCTTGAAACCGGCCTTCTCGAGCGCTTCCTTGACGGCGGTGTACTCGTAGGGCGCGGTGATGACCTCGATGGAGCCATCCTCGTGGCT
>JBFHJY010000163.1:0-5108 GCA_041595655.1 Azoarcus sp. | reverse complement strand
TGCTGCGGCTGCAGGAGAATCCGGGGCATTTCTTCACCGTCGTGCAGATCGGACTGAACGCCGTGGCGATCCTCGGCGGTATCGTCGGCGAGTCCGCGCTGTCACCGGCCTTTGCCGAGTTGATCGGGCTGTTCTACACGGGGGAATACCTGTCGGCGTCCAGCTCGGTGATCGCCTTCGTGCTGGTGACTTCGGCCTTCGTGCTGTTCGCCGATTTGATCCCGAAGCGTTTGGCCATGAATGCGCCCGAGCGCGTGGCGGTGATCGTGGTCGGTCCGATGCAGTTCATGGTCAAGCTGTTCATGCCGGCGGTGTGGCTGTTCGACGGCTTCGCCAACCGGCTGTTCAAGCTGCTGGGCCTGCCCAGCGTGCGGCCCGAGGACATCACCTCCGAGGAGATCGTGGCCATGGCCGACGCCGGCGCGCAGGCCGGCGCCTTGCTGCGACAGGAGCATCAGCTCATCGCCAACGTTTTCGAACTGGATGAACGCACCGTCACGTCCGCCATGACGGCGCGCGACAGCGTGGTGTTCTTCACGCTGGACGAGAGCGAGGAGCGCATCCGCGAGAAGCTCGTGCAGTCGCCGCACGGCAAGTTTCCGGTGTGCGAGGGCGGCATCGACACGGTGGTGGGTTATGTCGAGTCCAAGGAGCTGTTCGCGCGCGTGCTGGCCGGCAAGAAACTGTCGCTGATCGCCGATCCGCAGATGCACGAGGCGCTGGTGCTGCCCGACACGCTGACGCTGTTCGAGGCGCTGGAGCGCTTCCGTGCCGCGCGCGAGGACTTCGCGCTGATCGTCAATGAATACGCGCTGATCGTCGGCCTGCTGACGCTGCAGGACGTCATGAACACGGTGATGGGCGATCTCGGCGGTACCGCCGGCGAGGAACTGATCGTCAAGCGTGACGAGGCATCCTGGCTGATCGACGGCGTGACGCCGGTGGAGGACGTGATGGTGGCGCTGGGCATCAACGAGTTCGGTGACGCCGAGAACTACGAAACCATCGCCGGGTTCATGATGTACCGATTGCGCAAGGTGCCCAAGCGCACCGACAAGGTGGAGTTCGCCGGCTATCGCTTCGAGGTCGTCGACATCGACAACTACCGCATCGACCAGTTGCTGGTCACGCGCGTCGAGAGCTGACGGCGTCGAGAAAGTCGTCCAGCACCTGCGGCAGCACTTCCGGTCCGGCTTCTTCCAGTTCGTAGCGCACACGCGTGCTCGGGTGGCCCAGATCGATGAGCCGGGCCAGATCCACCGGCGTGCCGATCACCACCGCATCACACGGGCAGGCGGCCACGGTGGCCGCCAGATCACGCAACTGCGCCTCGCCATAGCCCATGGCCGGCAGCGCGCGTTCCAGATGCGGGTATTTGGCGAAGGTGTCCTTGAGCGTACCGACCGCATATGGGCGCGGATCGATGATCTCGGCCGCGCCGCACACATGCGCCGCGATGCTGCCGGCGCCGATGCTCATGCCGCCGTGGGTGAGCGTCGGGCCGTCCTCGATGACCAGCACGCGTTTTCCCGCGATCACGGCCGGATCGTCGGCGGTGACGCGCGAACGCGCCTCGATCACGCGCGCGCCCGGATTCACCGCCGCGATGTTGCGCAGCACTTCCTCGACCTTGTCGCGCGGTGCGGAATCGACCTTGTTGACGATCACCACGTCGGCCATGCGCAGGTTCACCTCGCCGGGGTAGTAGGCGAGTTCGTCGCCGGCGCGGTGCGGGTCGGCAATGGTGAGGGTCAGGTCGGCGCGGTAGAAGGGGAAATCGTTGTTGCCGCCATCCCACAGAATCACGTCGCAGCCGGCCGGGTCGTTCTCGGCGGTTTCGAGAATCGCCGCGTAATCGACGCCGGCATACACCACGCCGCCGCGCGCGATGTGCGGCTCGTACTCCTCGCGTTCCTCGATGGTGCAGCGATGGCGCGTGAGATCTTCCGGCGTGGCGAAGCGTTGCACCGCCTGCGCGGCCAGCTCGCCGTAGGGCATGGGGTGGCGCACGGTGACGACCTTCAGGCCTCTTGCCGTCAGCAACTCGACAATGCGCCGGCAGGCCGGGCTCTTGCCGGCGCCGGTGCGGGTGGCGACCACCGCGATCACGGGTTTGCGGCTCCTGATCTGCGTGTGCTTCGGCCCGGCCAGCAGGAAGTCGGCGCCTGCGGCGCTGGCGATGGCCGAGAGCGCCATGACCCGCGCATACGGCATGTCGGAGTAGGCGAACAGGCACACATCCACGTCGAGGTCGTGGATCAGGCGCGGCAGTTCGGCCTCGTCGAAGATCGGAATGCCCTCGGGGTAGCGCGGGCCGGCCAACTCCGGGGGGTAGCGCCGGCCGGCGATGTCCGGAATCTGCGCAGCCGTGAAGGCGACGACCTGATGCGCCGGGTCGTCCCGGTACATTACGTTGAAGTTGTGGAAATCGCGCCCGGCGGCGCCAAGGATGACGACGCGGCGGGCTTCGCTCATTTGGCCGTTCTCCACACGAGGCAGCGGTTGTTTGCCGGCATGGCGTGATCCTTTACCAACTTCAGGCCCAGGTCTTGCGCGAGCGCATCGACCGCTTCGAAGTCGCGGATCGCGCGGTGCGGTGCGGCGGCCTTGAGCGAAGCCTCGAAGGCAGCATTGCTGTCGCTGGTGTGGCGCCCGTCGTAGCGGAAGGGGCCGTAGATGGCCAGCACGGCGTCCGGCGTCAGCACATCGGCCAGCCGGGCGAAGAAGGTCTCGACCTCCGGCCAGCTCATGATGTGCAGCGTGTTGGCCGAGTACACGGCGTCGAAGCGCTGATCAGGCCAGCAGCCGGTCACGTCCAGTTCCAGCGGCTCCGGCGTGTTGGGCAGGTTCGCGTATTCCAGCCAGGCGCGCACGCCGGGCAGGTTCTCGGCACGGTCGGAGGTTTGCCACAACAGATGCGGCAGGTTCGCGGCGAAATGCACCGCGTGCTGGCCGGTGCCGCTGCCCACTTCGAGCACATGCTTGCGGTCCGCGAAGTGCTCGCGCAACACGGCCAGGATGGGTTCCTTGTTGCGTTCGCAGGCGGGGGCGAAGGGGCGTTCGGTCATTGCGTCCTCAGTAGATGAAGCGTTCGTGCAGGTCGGTCAGATTCAGCTCGTCGAGAATGGCTTCCGCGCGCTCGCGGGCGTTGCCGCGTGGCTTGCCGGTGGCGCGGGCGACGATCAGTTCGTTCTTCATTGAGTGCTCCCAGCCCACCAGTTCGGTGACGGAGAGCGAATAACCGTGCGCTTCGAGCAGCAGACAGCGCAGCACGTTGGTGATCTGGCTGCCGAATTCTCGGGTGTGGATGGGGTGGCGCCAGATTTCGGACAGCGGCGTGCGGCCGAAGCTCTCGTTCTTGTGCTGGCGCATGACGCTCGCGACCTCGGCCTGGCAGCACGGCACCAGCACGATGAAGCGCGCCTGTTTGGCGAGCGCGAAGCGGATGGCGTCATCGGTGGCGGTGTTGCAGGCGTGCAGGGCGGTGACGATGTCGATCTGCGCGGGCAGTTCGGGTGAGGCGATGGACTGCTCGACCGTCAGGTCCAGAAAGGACATGCGGTCAAAGCCCAGGCGCTCGGCAAGCTCACGCGAACTCGCGACCAGTTCCGGCCGGCTCTCGATGCCGTAGATGTGGCCGGCCTGGCGCGACTTCAGGAACAGGTCATACAGGATGAAGCCCAGGTACGACTTGCCGGCGCCGTGGTCGACCAGCGACAGGTCGCCACGCGCCTCGAACACCTCGTTCATCAGCGGCTCGATGAACTGGTAGAGGTGATAGACCTGCTTGAGCTTGCGCCGCGAGTCCTGGTTGAGCTTGCCGTCGCGCGTGAGGATGTGCAGTTGCTGCAGCAGTTCGACGGACTGGCCGGGGCGGACTTCGGGCGGCAGCGTCGTGGCGGTCGCTGGCGTCTGTTTTCGCTTCATGCCGGCACCCCGCTTGCGCAGGTCAGATAAGCGCAGCGCATCTGACACCTTGAGGCTTTGCTGGCACTGAGGCTGCCGTCAGATGCGCACCGCGTTGCGGTGCTTATCCGACCTACGAAAGCTCCGCTCATGCTTCGTCCTTTGCAGGCTTGATGCCCAGCGCATCCCAGCCGGCCTTGCCAAGCTTCTGCATGGTCTCGATATTGCGCTCGAAGATCGCGTCCGGGTCGTCCGGGTAGTGCGCCAGCGCGCCTTCGATGCTGGCTTCGCGCAGCAGGTGCAGCGTGGGGTAGGGCGCGCGGTTGGTGCAGTTGCCCGGATCATCGGCTTCCGTGTCGGCGAACTGGAAGTGGGGGTGGAAGCTCGCCACCTGCAGTACGCCTTCCAGATCGTGCTCCTCGACGGCTTCCTCGGCGATGCCGACGATGTCGTTGAAAGTCTCGAAGTCGTCGAACATGGTGGGGTGAATCAGCAGCGTGGTATCCACGTCCTGCGGATCGGCAGCGGCGAGAAAGTCCAGCTCGTCGTCGAGCTGTTGCAGGAAGGCGTCGACATGGCGCGCGTCGCTGACGACAAAGCGCACGCGGTTGGCGACGTACACGGATCTGGCGAAGGGACACAGGTTCAGGCCGATGACGGCCTTCTCCAGCCAGTGGCGCATTGCGGTGATGACCGCGTCGGGATTCGGTGTGTTCATGGCGGCATTTTACGCGGCCAATTCGCGCCGTGCCGTCCGTTCGGGGATAATCGCGGCTTTTCAGCAAGAGCAGCTTCCGATGCCGATCCAGTGGTTTCCCGGTCACATGACCTCGGCGCGCAAGAAGGCCTCCGAGACGATGGCGCGCACCGACGTCGTCATCGAGGTGGTCGATGCGCGCATCCCTGAGGCCAGCTGCAATCCGATGATCGGCGAGCTGCGCCGTTTCCGGCAGCGCCCCTGTCTGAAAATCCTGAACAAGGCCGATCTGGCTGACCCGGTGGCGACCAAGGCCTGGCTGGCCTACTTCAATGCGCAGGAAGGCGTTACGGCGGTGGCGCTGTCGTGCAAGAACCCCGGCGACGTGGCGCGCGTGCCGGCGATGTGCCAGAAGCTTGCGCCGCATCGCAGCGACGGCACCAAGCTGCTGCGCATCATGATCATGGGCATCCCCAACGTAGGCAAATCGACGCTCATGAACGCG
>JBFHJY010000162.1:0-5189 GCA_041595655.1 Azoarcus sp. | reverse complement strand
CTTGACGCCGTCGATGCCGGCCTTGCCTTGCAGGTGGCTTGCCAGCGAGCGGCGTCCGCGCGGTCGGGCGAGGTCGGCCTGCAGCCGTTCCAGGCTGCGTCCCGGCGCGAGGTCCAGATGCAGCGTGGCCTCGCCCCGCGCTTCGATGGCGTCGCGCAGCGGCGCGGACAGCGCGTAGATCAGTCCGCCCTCGATGCCGCTGGCGGTAATCACGCATTCGCCGCGGCGCTCGTGTTCATGCCCTGTGTGGTCGATGACGCGGGCCGCGACGTTCTTCAGCGGCTGGCCGGCGTAACGCGCGCGGAAATGTTCGCTCCAGGCTACCTCGAAACCGCAGTTGGACGGGCGCAGCGGCGCGATGTCCACGCCACGTGCGGCCAACCACGGCAGCCACGCGCCGTCCGAGCCCAGCCTTGCCCAGCTGCCACCGCCCAAGGCCAGCACGGTGGCCCGGGCATGGACTTCGATTTCGCCCGAGGGCGTGTCGAAGCGCAGGAGATCTCCGCGCCAGCCGGTCCAGCGGTGGCGCACGTGGAGTCGCACGCCCGCTTCGCGCAGACGGTGCAGCCAGGCGCGCAGCAGCGGGGCCGCCTTCATCTCCTTCGGAAACACCCGGCCCGAGCTGCCGACGAAGGTCTCCACGCCGAGCCCCGCGGCCCATTCGCGCAGGGCGTCGGCGCCGAAGGACTGTAGCATGGGTGCGAGCCGCGCCGCGCGATCGCCATAGCGCGCGACGAAGTGCGGCGTGGCTTCCGAATGCGTCAGGTTGAGCCCGCCGATGCCGGCGAGCAGGAACTTGCGGCCCGGCGAAGGCATGGCGTCGAAGACCTCGACGCGGTGGCCGGCCGCCGCGATCACCTCGGCCGCAGCCAGCCCGGCCGGGCCGCCGCCGATCACGGCGACTTCGATCCGGCGCGTCGTCATCGCAGGATCGCCGCCCAGGCGGCACGTTTGGCCTCGGCCGACATGCCGGCGTTGGCGGGGCTGGTGGAGGGCAGGCGCGCAAGCTGCAGCCGCGCCGCGTGCTCCCCGAGCATCGGGACAACGCGGCGGTGGAACAGCGTGGCGGCGAAACTGCCGTTGAAGAACACGCGGTTCACCGCGGCGTGGTCAAGGAAGAAGCGCGGGAAGTCGTTGAGTTCCATGGAGTCGGTCTCGATGGCGGTGTCCAGGCTGCCGCTGCGACGGCAGGCGCCCAGCACGTCCCACAGCGCGTAGCCATGCGCGGCCAGAGCTGCAATACGCTCGGCGTAGGGGGCGCGCGCATCGAAGCCGAGCAGTTCGCCGACGATGGGCCAGAACCGGTTGCGCGGGTGGGCGTAGTACTCGGCCGCGGCCAGCGAGGCGGCGCCCGGCATGCTGCCGAGGATCAGCGTGTGCGCGCCGGCGCGGGCAACGGGGGCAAAGGCCTGCAGTCGGGTGGTCGGCATGGGCCGACATTGTGCCGTGAAGTCGCGCGCATGGCTGCCTATACTGAATTCCGGATTTGCGTTCCGGCTCACCGAAGGAGGAGCAATCATGGATACGCACAATTTCCAGAAGATGGTCTATTCGTACTCCGAAGGCTGGCAGGATCTGATGCGCATGCACCCGGGCGTCAATCGCCTGATGTGGATGTACGTCGCGCCGATGTCGCTGGTGCCGGCCGTGATGTTCATGTACGCGATGGTGGTCACCCCCGGCGCAGTGCTGCCGGCGGTGATTCCGTACCTCAGCACCGGCGAGGCGCTCGCCGTGGGCGCCGCCTTCTTCGTCATCGAGATCGGCATGGTGGCGCTGATGGCTTCGCTGATCCAGCAGATGGGTGACGTGGTCGATGTGTCGCCGAGCTACGAGGAGGCCTACATGCTCGCCGCGGTTGCGCCGACGCCGTTGTGGATCGGCTCACTGGCGCTGCTGGTCCCGTCAGTGTGGTTCAACATGGCGGTGATGGTGACGGCCTGGGTGGCCTCGGCGGCGCTGATCTATCACGGCGTCCATCCGCTGTTCCGGCTCGACAGTCACAGTCGGGCGCGCGTGATGGGCTCTTTCGTGTTGATGGCCGGCGTCATCGCCTGGGCGGCGCTGATGGTGATCCTGTCGCTGGTCCTGAGCATGGTGATCGGTCTGCGCTGAGCCCGGCGCCCGGGGCGGTCCACGAGCGTCCGAGGTCGCGGATGGGTTGCCGGGCGTTCGTGCCCGCTGTTGTCTGGTGTGCGCTCATTCTGCCGGCGGGCTTTGCAGCGCTATCGATGACGCATGTCCGCGGACCGCGACAGGCGGTCATGGCGGTGCGCGTCATTCGGGAGCGTGTCCGCGCTGCGGGTGGGGCGACTTGCCGGCTCTGGCATAATCGGCGGCTTTCCTGAACGTTCCGTCGCGTCTTGAGCCCTGTTGCCAACGCCCCTCGTGAAGTCCCGTTTGCCGACTGCCTGAGTGCTGACCGGCCGCGTCTGCGCGGGCTGGTGCGCCGGCTGCGGCGCGAGAAGGGCGAGCGGCGGGCGAAACTGCAGGCCGACATCGACGCGCTTGCCGAACGCTCGCGGGCCGCGCTGTCCGAGCGCACGGCAAAGCTGCCAAAGCCCGAGTATCCGCCGGAGCTGCCGGTCACGCAGAAGCGCGACGAGATCGCCCACGCGATCCGTGATCATCAGGTGGTCATCGTGTGTGGCGAGACCGGTTCCGGCAAGACCACGCAGCTGCCCAAGATCTGTCTGGAGCTGGGGCGCGGCGCGTCGGGCCTGATCGGCCACACCCAGCCGCGCCGCATCGCCGCGCGCGCCACTGCCACGCGCATTGCGCAGGAACTGAAGAGCGAACTTGGTGAGGCGGTGGGCTACAAGATCCGCTTCACCGACCGGCTCAAACCCAGCAGCTACATCAAGCTGATGACCGACGGCATCCTGCTTGCCGAGACGCAGGGTGATCCGTCGTTGGCCGCCTACGACACCATCATCATCGACGAGGCGCACGAGCGCAGCCTCAACATCGACTTCCTGCTGGGCTACCTGCGCACGCTGCTGCCGCGCCGGCCGGATCTCAAGGTGATCGTCACCTCGGCCACGCTGGATGCCGAGCGCTTCGCGCGCCACTTCGCCATCGACGGCAAGCCGGCGCCGGTGGTCGAGGTGTCGGGTCGGCTGTATCCGATCGAACTGCGCTACCGCCCGGTCGAGCAGGATGCGCGCAACAAGGGACGTGACCTGCCCGAGGCGATTGCCGACGCCGTGGAAGAGGCGCAGCGCATCGGCCCGGGAGACGTGCTGGTGTTCCTGCCCGGCGAACGCGAGATCCGCGAGGCGGCCGAGGCCCTGCGCAAGGCGCCGCACGCCGCCGCGATGGAAATCCTGCCGTTGTTCGCGCGCCAGTCGGCGCAGGAGCAGGCGCGCGTGTTCTCCGGTGGGCGTGGCCGGCGGGTGGTGCTGGCGACCAACGTGGCCGAGACCTCGCTGACGGTGCCTGGCATCCGTTACGTCGTCGACACCGGGCTGGCGCGCGTCAAGCGTTACTCGTATCGCAACAAGGTCGAGCAGCTGCAGGTCGAGCCCATCGCGCAGTCGGCGGCGCAGCAGCGTGCCGGCCGTTGCGGCCGCGTCATGGATGGCGTGTGCATCCGCCTGTATGACGAGGACGATTTCAACGCGCGGCCCGAGCACACCGACCCCGAAATCCTGCGCTCGTCGCTGGCCGGCGTGATCCTGCGCATGAAGTCACTGCGCCTGGGCGCGGTCGAGGATTTTCCCTTCATCGACGCGCCGCAGTCGCGCATGATCGCCGACGGCTACCAGCTGCTGGCCGAACTGGGGGCCGTGACCGACGACGATGCGCGCGAACTCACGCCGATTGGCGAAGAGCTGGCGCGCCTGCCGCTCGACCCCCGCATCGGCCGGATGATTCTCGCCGCACGCGATCGCGGTTGCCTTGCCGAAATGCTGGTGATTGCCTCGGCACTGGCGGTGCAGGATCCACGCGAAAGACCGCAGGAGTCGCCCGGCGCGGCCGATCAGGCTCATGCGAAATTCCGCGGCGGTGAGCAGGATCAGCGCTCCGAATTCCTGTGGTACCGCAATGCCTGGCGCGCCTGGGACGAGGTCGTTCGACACGAGTCGGGCAGCCGCCTGAAAGCCTGGTGCAAACAGCATTTTCTGAGCCATCTGCGCATGCGCGAATGGCGCGACGTGCATGGCCAGCTCACGACCCTGTGCGGCGAACACGGCTGGAAGGAGAATCAGCTACCGGCCGGCTATGAGGCCATTCACAAGGCGCTGCTGGCGGGGCTGCTTGGCAACATCGGCTGCCGCGCGGAGGATGCCGGCGGCCCGCAGGCCGGCAGCTACGTCGGCCCGCGCGGCATCCGCTTCTGGCCGCATCCGGGCTCCAGCCTGGCCCGGAAGGCCGGCAAATGGATCGTGTGTGCGGAGCTGGTCGAGACCTCGCGCCTGTTCGGCCGCTGCATCGCACGCATCGAGCCGGAGTGGGTCGAGGAGGTCGGTGCGCACCTGATCAAGCGCCAGGTGTCCGAGCCGCACTGGTCCAAGAGCGCCGGCGCCGTGCGGGCGTGGGAGCGCGGAACCCTGCACGGACTGAGCCTGTATGCGCAGCGCGGCGTCGGTTACCGCGACATCGATCCCGGGCTGTGCCGTGAATTGCTGATCCGCGAAGGCCTGGTGCAGGGCGAGATTGCCGAGGGTGCGGCGCGCGGCATGGCCTTTCTGCAGCACAACCTCAAGCTGGTGGCGGAGATCGAGCGGCTGGAGCACAAGTCGCGCCGCCCGGACGTGCTGGTGGACGAGACGCTGATCGAGGCCTTCTACGACGACCGCATTGCGGCCGACGTGGTGGATCTGGCGAGTCTGGAGAAATGGCGCAAGAGCGCCGAGAAGGCCGAGCCGAAACTGCTGCATCTGACGCGCGACCAGCTCATGCGCCACGAGGCGTCCGGCATCACCACCGAGCGCTTTCCGGCGCAATTCGAGGTGCTGGGCCAGAAGCTCAAGCTCACCTATCTGCACGAACCGGGCGCGAGCGACGACGGTGTGACGCTGACCGTGCCCCTGGCCATGCTCAACCAGAGTCCCGCGGCGCGCTGCGAATGGCTGGTGCCGGGTTTGCTGGAAGAGAAGGTGCTGGCGCTGCTCAAGACCGTGCCGCAGAAGCACCGCCACCGTCTGCAGCCGCTGGCCGAGAGCGCGGCGGCCTTTGTCGCAGCG
>JBFHJY010000161.1:0-5231 GCA_041595655.1 Azoarcus sp. | reverse complement strand
TAATCGGGGTTATCTTGTCATAAGCCTTTTGCATTCCTTCAACCATGTCTGCCCACTGCTGCATCATGGCTCGCCTCTCTGGCATGTACTCGGCTTGGTTGTAGCTGGCCCGCGTCTTGTTGCGCTCGGCATGGGCAAGCTGGCGCTCGATCACGTCTGGGCGAAAGCCGGTTTCGTTCAAGATGGTTGAAGCCGTCGCCCGGAAGCCGTGCGCGGAAAATCCGATGGAATTCTTCCCGTTAAAGCCCATGCGCTCCAGCGCCCTGTTGAGCGTCGTGCCGGTCATGCAGGTTTTGGGGTTGCGGTAGTTCGGGAACAGGAAAGTGCGCCCGCCCGTGTAAGTGTGCAATTCCCGCAGCAGCTCCACGGCTTGCCACGACAGGGGGACGATGTGCGGTTCCCGCATCTTCATGCGCTCGGAAGGGATGTGCCATTCCGCCCGGTCTAGGTTGAACTCCGACCACTCCGCGCCTCGCAGCTCCACCGTCCGAACAAAGGTCAGCAGCATCAGACGCAGAGCAATCACCGTCGTCCGATACCCCGCGTAGCCGTCGAGCGACTTCACGAAGTCGCCTATCTGGTCGCGGGTCATGGGCTTGTGATGCTCGACCTTTGGCCGATGAATTGCCCCCTTCAGCGCCGCTGCAGGGTCGGAGTCAGCCCGCAGGGTCGCCACGGCATAGCGAAAAATAGCCGATGCCCATTGCCGTACCAGCAACGCAACGGATTCAGCGCCGCGCCCCTCGATCAGCTTCACGACTTCCAGGAGGTGCGCGGCCGTAACGCTTCGAATCGGCAGCTTGCCGATTTTAGGAAACACGTCAGCCTGCATGGACCGCTCGACTTGCCGCAGGTAGTAAGCCGTCCACCCCGGCTGTTTCTTGGCAATCCACTCACGCGCCACAGCCTCGAAGGTGTTCGCGTTCTCGGCATGGGTCGCCAGCCGCTTGGCTTGACGATGGTGCGCCGGGTGAATGCCCTGCTTCACTAGCGCCCGCGCTTTGTCGCGCTCGATCCGGGCTTCCTCAAGCGAAATGTGACCGCCGCGCTTGTCGTTGAAGTACTCGCCCACGGCAAAGACATTCTCCTTGCCCGCGATGCGGTAGCGGTAACGCCACAGTTTGGCCCCGCTCGGCCGGACTTCGAGATACAGCCCGCCGCCGTCAGTCAGCTTGACCGGCTTCGCTTCGGGCTTGGTGTTGCGGATTTTCGCGTCGGTCAGCGGCATGGTGCGGGCACCCGGAATTCGATACCCGCAACAATACCCGCTATATCACCGGATAACAACGGACGATGCTGATCACTACCGATATCTAACCACGCGCTTTAAAAGGTTTTTTTATTGGGTATCGGCCTTACTCGAACCTCCGCGGACGCCGATGCTGCTTTTCGATCATCAGCAGCATGATCAGGCTCCTTGCTCGGCGCGAAGGCCGAAGTGCTGCCGGACATCTTCCGGCGTGGCGAGCGCGAAGCCCAGGGTGTCGAGCACCCCGGCCAGACGCCCGACCTGTTCGGCGTTGTCCGCGAGCGGCTGGCCGTGCGCGGAGACGATGTTGTTCTCGAAGCCGACGCGGCAATGCCCGCCGGCCAGCGCGGCCTGCACGTTGCAGGCCAGTTCGGGCGGGCCGAAGGCGCACAGCCCCCACGGCCAGCTCCCGGGCAGTTCCGGCAGATAGCCGACGATGTCGGCCGGGCGGCTGACGCTGCCGCTGTAACGGCCCAGCACCAGCAGCAGGAATGGCTGCGCCTGCGGCAGCCAGCCGCGCGCATGCCAGTCGCCCAGGGTGGCGAGTTCGGCGTGGTTGTAGACGATGTACTGCGGCACGGTGCCGAGCCCGTGCAGTTCGGCGAGGAAGTCGCGCGCTGCGGCAGTTTCCGCATCGGAAGCGTCGCCGCACAGCTCGGTGAGGTTGAGCGACATCATCTCCGGCGCCAGTTCGCGCCCCACGCGCATCATGTCGGCCGGCGCGAACACGCCGACGCGCTCGGTGGTGGGCTGGATGACCAGGTCGCAGGCCTCGCGCACGGCGGCGATGGCTTCCCGGTACAGGCCGGTATCGAGGCTGTGGCGGGCGTCCGCATCGCGCACGTGCAGGTGCAGGATGGCCGCACCGGCGGCACGGCAGGCGCGCGCCTCGGCGGCGATCTCGACTGGCGTCAGCGGAATGGCGCGGTGCTCGGCCTTGCCACGGCGTGCGCCATTGGGCGCGACGGTGATCGAGACCGGCGCGGTCATGCGCCCGCCTTCGGCGCGAGTTGCGCCACGGTGGCGTCGATGGACTGCACCAGCAGTTCGACCAGCCGGCCGATCTGAGCACGCGTGATGACGAAGGGCGGCGCGATCAGCGTGTGGTCACCGCGCCGGCCGTCGATGGTGCCGCCCATGGGATAGATCACCAGCCCCTTGCGGAAGGCGATCTCGCGCAGTACGCGATGGAAACCCAGTTCCGGCTCGAACGGTGTCTTGCCCTCGCGCTCGGCAACGAATTCGATACCGATGAACAGGCCACGCCCGCGGATGTCTCCGACGTTCGGATGCGACCCCAGCGCCTCGCGCAGACGCGTGAGCAGCTCTTCACCGAGCTTGCGGCTGCGCTCGATGAGCTTGTGCTCGTCGATGTACCTAATCACCGCCACGCCGGCTGCCGCCGCCAGGGGATGGCCCATGTAGGTGTGGCCGTGCTGAAAGATGTGACGGCGGCTGCTGAAGGTGTCGACGATGCGGTCGTGCACCAGCGTCGCACCGATCGGCACGAAGCCGGCGGCCAGGCCCTTGGCCAGACACAGCATGTCCGGCACCACGCCGAACTGGCGGATGGCGTACCACGAGCCGCAGCGACCGAGCCCGGTCATCACCTCGTCGGCGATGAACAGCACGTCGTACTTGTCGCAGATTTCCCGCACGCGACGGAAATAGTCCGGGTGCGGAACCAGCGCGCCGGCGGTGGCGCCGACGATGGGTTCGGCGATGAAGGCCGCGACCTTCTCCGGGCCGGCCTCGAGGATCGCGCGCTCCAGATCCTCGGCACACTCGATGCCACAGGACTCCGGTTGCTTGTCGAAGGGGCAGCGGTAGCAGAAACAGGGCGCGACACGCGGCGCCTTGAACAGCATGGGCTCGTAGATCGCCCGCCTCCAGCGGTTGCCGCCGGCCGCCAGCGCGCCCAGGGTGTTGCCGTGGTAGCTCTGGTCACGGCCGATCACCATCCACTTGTCGGGACGGCCCATCTGCACCCAGTAGGCGCGCGCGAGCTTCATCGCCGATTCGACCGCTTCGGACCCTCCGGACACGAAGTAGGCGTGGTTGAGCCCGCCCGGCGCACGGTCGGTGAGCATCTTCGCAAGCTCTTCCTGCGCGGGGTTGGTGAACTGGCTGGTGTGGGCGAACTCGACGTGGTCGAGCTGCGCCTTCATGGCCGCCACGACTTCCGGTACGGAATGGCCGAGCGAGGACACCACCGCGCCGCCACAGGCGTCGAGATAACGCTTGCCATGCTCGTCGAACAGGTAAGCGCCGTCTCCGCGCACCACGGTCGGGTAATAGCTGAACGGGTTGCGGTAGAAGACGTGGGTGTCGTCATTGACCTCCGGCTCAAAGGAGGCTTCCTTGCGTCTGCGCTGTGCCGGTTCGACCATGATCAGTCCGTCCGTGTGTCGAGTCCCGCCTCGGCCATTTCGGCCGCCCGGAGCATGGCGCGTGCCTTGCTCTGCGTTTCCTGCCATTCGGCATCGGGGTCGGAATCGGCAACGATGCCGGCACCGGCCTGCACGTGGATGTTGCCGTCCTTGACCACCGCGGTACGGATGGCGATGGCGATGTCCATCTCGCCATGAAACCCGAGATAGCCGACCGCACCGGAATAGATGCCGCGCTTGACCGGCTCCATCTCGTCGATGATCCCCATTGCGCGCACCTTGGGTGCGCCGGAGACCGTGCCGGCCGGGAAGGTGGCGCGCAACACGGCCATCGCGTCCAGGCCTTGCTGCAAGCGCCCTTCGACGTTGGAGACGATGTGCATCACGTGCGAATAGCGCTCGATGGTGAAACTTTCGGTGACCTTGACCGAGCCGATCTCGGCGACGCGACCGGCGTCGTTGCGGCCGAGGTCGAGCAGCTGCAGGTGCTCGGCCAGCTCCTTCTGGTCCGACAGCAGTTCGCGCTCCAGCGCCAGGTCCTGCTCGGGCGTGGCGCCGCGCTTGCGCGTGCCGGCGATGGGACGCACGGTGACACGGCGGTCACCGGTGTCGTCGTCGAGCCGCACGAGGATCTCGGGCGAGGCGCCTACGACGTGGAAATCACCGAAGTCGAAATAGAACATGTAGGGCGAGGGGTTGAGCGAGCGGATCGCGCGGCACAGCGCCAGCGGACTGGCGGCAAACGGCTTGCTCATGCGCTGCGACAGCACGACCTGCATGATGTCGCCATCGACGATGTACTGCTTGGCGCGGCGCACGGCGTCCTTGAAGCCCTCCTCACCGAAGCTCGACACGGCCGGAGCGGACTCGGCGCGCACATCGGACGGGATGGCTACCGGTTTGCGCAGTTGCGTGACGAGCTGCGTCAGCCGGGCCTGCGCAGCGGCGTAGGCACCCTGAACCGCCGGATCGGCATACACCACCAGCGTGAGCTTGCCGGAGAGGTTGTCGACGATGGCGATTTCCTCGGACAGCAGCAACACGATGTCGGGCGTGCCGAGCGCATCCGGTTTGGTGCACGGCCCGAGGCGTGGCTCGATGTAGCGCACCGTGTCGTAACCGAAGCAGCCCACCAACCCGCCGGCGAAACGCGGCAGGCCGTCGCGCGGCGGCACGCGGATGGCGGACATGAAGTCGGCGATGAAGGCCAGCGGATCGCGGCTCTCGACGGCCTCGACGACGGTCTCGTCGTCAATCACCTTGACCGCGTTCTCACGCACTTCGATACGCGTGTTGGCGGCCAGGCCGATGATGGAATAGCGGCCGAAGCGCTCACCGCCCTGCACGGATTCGAGCAGATAGGTGCGCGGCGCGTTGGCCAGTTTCAGGTAGATCGACAGCGGCGTGTCGAGGTCGGCGAAGGTCTCTAGCGTGACCGGGATACGGTTGTATCCCTCGGTGGCGAGACGGTTGAATTCCTGCTCAAGCATGGGGACTCCACAAGCACGTTGATACGGGTACGGGGTGGCGGGCGCGGGCCCGCAGAAGACGCGTCAGTTCAGTGGCCGGCAGGCCAGCGCCAGCACCACCGG
>JBFHJY010000160.1:0-5239 GCA_041595655.1 Azoarcus sp. | reverse complement strand
CGCAGCAGCGCACGCACCCGCGCCATCAGTTCGGCGACACCGAAGGGTTTGGTCAGGTAGTCGTCGGCGCCGGCATCGAGCGCGGCCACCTTGTCGCCCTCGCCTGCTCGTGCCGACAGCACCAGGATAGGCAGGGCGGACCACTCGCGCACGCTGCGAATCACCTCCAGCCCGTCTCCGTCCGGCAGGCCGAGATCGAGAACCAGCAGGTCGGGCTTACGCGACTGGGTCTCGATCAGGCCGCGCGCGGCGGTTTCGGCTTCGACCGCGTGGCAGTCGCCGGCTTGCAATGCGCTGCAGATGAAGCGGCGGATCTGCTGCTCGTCCTCGACGATGACCACCACCGGATCGGGCGAACGACTCATGTGACGGGTTCCTCCAACAGCGGCGGCGTGCCCAGCGGCAGTTCCAGCGTGAAGCAGGCGCCGGCCGGTGCGCGGTTGGCCGCATGCAATCGGCCGCCGTGCGCGCGCACCACCGCATCAACGATAGCCAACCCGAGGCCGGTACCGGACACACCGGAGGCCGCGCGACCGCGCACGAAACGGGCGAACAGATCCTCAACCGGGCCTTCGGGAAGACCAGGGCCGTCATCGCAGACGTTCAGTTCCATGTAGTCGCCGGCAACGCGCGCGGAGATCGCGATGATCGAGCCGGCCGGCGTGTATTTGGCGGCGTTCTCAACGAGATTTCCGAGCGCGCGCTCCATCAGGACGGCGTCGACCTCGACCATCGGAAGCTCGGTAGGCAGATCGAGTTCAAGGTGGTGCGCGCCGAGCAGGGACGAGCATGACTGAAGCGCAGCGCCGACGATTTCCTCCAGCGGCTGCCATTCGCGCCGCAAGCGCACGCCTCCGGCCTCGAAGCGCGCCATGTCGAGCAGGTTGTGCACCAGCGCGCCGGTGCGCAGCGCCTCTACACGGATTGCACCGATCATCTCGGCCTGTTCCGGCGACAGCGCCGGCGGCTTCAGCGCCACCGTGTCGGCCAGGCCGGCAATCGCCGTGAGCGGCGTGCGCAGGTCGTGCGAAAGGGCAGAGAGCAGCGCATTGCGCAGGCGCTCGGACTCGATCTCGATGCCGCCGCGCTGCGCGACGCTGACGAAATGTATGCGTTCCAGCGCGATGCCGAGCAGGCTGGCAAGAGCCGCCAGCAGCGCATCGGGTGGCGCCGTGCCGGGCTGCTCCGGCGCCAGTTCGAGCACGCCGCGCACGCGCATCGGACCGGGCAGCGGAACGCAACGCACACCATCGTCGCCAAGCACCGTGCGCCCCTCTGCAAAGGCCGTTGCCACAGCCGCGAACACCTCGTCCGCCGGCTGCAGCCTGGCCTCGTCGTCGGCCGCCCACAGCCGTGCAGCGGCGCCGAGCAGATCGCGCGCGCAGTGGGTGGCGACCTCCGAAATCTGCTCAACCGTCAGCGCCGCGGAAAGGTCCCGCGCAATCGCGAACAGGGCCTCGTTCTGACGTCCGCGCGCCTCGGCTACGTCACGCTCGCGGCGCAATCGCGCGGCCAGTTCGGCGGTGATCAAGGCAACAACTAGCAACACGACGAAGGTCAGCAGGTACTGCAGGTCATTGACGCCGAGCGTGAAACGCGGCGGCACGAAGAGCACGTCGAACAACAGCACCGACAACAGCGCCGCCAGCACCGCCGGGCCGCGCCCGAGGCGGATCGCCGCAAACAGCACGGCAAGCGGGAACAGCATGGCGATGTTGGCAAGATCAAGATGTCCGAGCAGCGGTGCTCCCAACGCGGCCACCACAATGACCACTGCGGCGGCCAGCACGTAGTTGCCCGGCGGCGAACGGTCAGGGGGGACAACCAGACTGGAACGGACCACGGAATCAATGGCCTCAAACGGAGCAGACAGGCTTTATCTTAATGCCGACTGCGACACCTGCGTCACCTACCCGCTACGATGCTTGCGCCGCTCGCCATTGAAGCCCATCCCGTGACCGCCCTCGAGCCCACTATCGCACGCCCCGAGCCACCGCCCCTGTGGGGCGCGGTGGCCATGCTCGGCATCACCCAGATCATCGCGTGGGGCACGCTGACCTACGGTATCGCCGTTCTGGCACCGGCCATCTCCGCCGATCTGGGCCTGAGCATGGGCTGGGTGTTCGGCGCCTTCTCGCTGGGGCTGGGCTTTTCCGGTCTGGCCGCCCCGGCCGTCGGCCGCGCCATCGACCGAATCGGCGGCGGCAAGGTCATGGCCGGCGGTTCACTGCTGGCCGCGCTGGCCATGGCGCTGGTGGCGCTGTCGCAGGGCCCGGCGCTGTTCTTCCTCGGCTGGATCATGGCCGGACTGGCGATGGCCGCCAATCTGTACGACGCGGCCTTCGCCACCCTGAGCCAGTTTGCCGGCAGCCGCTACCGTCAGGCGCTGACCGCGCTGACGCTGCTGGGCGGGCTGGCCAGCACGGTGTTCTGGCCGCTGGCATGGTGGATTGAAGACCTGGCCGGCTGGCGCGCGGCCTTTCAGGTGTTCGCCACGCTGCATCTGCTGCTGTGCCTGCCGCTGCATCTGCTGCTGCCCAGACCTCACCGCGAGGGCAAAGCCACCGTTGCAGCGCCGGCCCCGCCCGAAGCCGGCGCCGCCCAGCGCAAGCAACTACTGTGGCTCGCCAGCGCCTTCACCCTGGCGGCCTTCGTGGTGTCGGGCATGGCCGCGCATGTGGTCGGCGCACTGCGCGCAAGCGGGCTGGAAGCGGGCGCGGCCATTGCTGCGGCCTCATTGATCGGACCGATGCAGGTGGCCGGCCGGGTGCTGGAATTCATCTTCGCGCGCAATCTGCCGGCCGTGCGCGTAGGTCTGGCCTCGCTGCTGACGATGGGGCTGGCAATGCTGATGTTGCTGCTCGCCGGAGCGGCGCCCGCGCTGGCCTTTGCCGCGGCGTGCGCCTACGGGCTGGCCAACGGCGTGCTGAGCATCGTGCGCGGCACGGTGCCGGCCGAGCTGTTCGGCCGCGAGGCCTACGGCAGCCTGATGGGGCGGCTGGCGCAGCCGGCCTTCTTCGCCAAGGCGGTCGCGCCGCTGGCGGTGGCGCTGCTGATCGGCGCCGACGAGGCTTACGGCCGCATGGCGCTGCTGTTCGTGGTGCTGATGGCGGGCGCGATCGTGGCCTATGTGGTCGCTACGCGGGGCTCCGGGGAAAATCGCAAGTCGGGATGAGCGCAGCGAATTCCGACGCTGCGCTCAGGACGAGCCGCAGTGTCGCATTTCGCCTGCGGCTCAACGCGATCTACCGTGACTCCAGCACGCGGCGATCGAAGCGCTCCTGCAGCGGCCGCGCGCTGGGCGGATGCAGCCTGGAAATTATGCCGAGCTGCTCCCAGGACACCTCCGTCGGCTGCTTCATGACCACGCGCAGCACCCCTTCGGTGCACGGCGGCGAGGTCAGCGAGCCGAGGTAGATGAAGTGCGCCGGGTCCTTGGGCAGCAGCGCGCGCAGATCGACGCCGAGCTCCGGCGCGAACTGTCCGCCACGCTCCAGCGGCAGGCTGGACAGCCAGGCGTTGAACACCGGATTGGGCGTGTTGCCGGCGCGGAACTGCACCGACACCAAGGCCATCCGCCCATCGATCGCGCGGTGGTGCAGGGCCACTGACAGATCATGGATGACGCCATCCACGCGCGCCTCGCCGGGGCGATGGACCTCAACGTAGATCAGTTCGTAACGCTCGCCGCGAATGCGCGCCGACAGCCCCTCTCAGGTCTGGATGCGCAGCAGGCGGCCGGTGTCGATGACGCGGAACTGTGTCACCGGGTAATCGAACTCGACCGGCGACAGGTTCACCATCAGCCCGGACTGCAACTCGATGGGCGACTGCCTGCGCCCGGAATCGCATACCGCCCATTCGGGACGCAGCTTGCCCCACATCACCGGGCCATTGGTCTCGTCATAGGTCCAGTCGGGCAGCGGATGGGGCGAAGCCTGGGGCTTGTGCGCCAAAGCCGGTGCAGGCGCGGATTCGACGCGCGGCAGGGGTGCCGACGTCGGATCGGCCGGAGGCCTGCGCGGCGGATTTGTCGCCGGGGTCGGCGTTTCGGGCGCCGGCAGGCTTCCCAGTGCGGCGGCCAGGCGCTCGGCCTCGTCGGCCAACGCGGTCAGATCGCCGGAGGACGGCGGGCGGCAGATTTCGCGCCACAGGCGGTCATCCACCCCGCCGCGCGCCACCGGGCGCATGACCTGGTCGCGCACCTCCTCCTCGCGCAGCACTACGCTGTCGGCGTCCAGATAGCGCCGGCGGATGCCTGTCAGGAGCGAGGCGTATCCGGCGGGAGCGCCTGCATCGCCCGCGAGGTCGCGATCCGACGCTTCGGCCACCGCCACCCCGGTGAACAGGGCGTTGAAGACCCCGCGCGAGGCCAGCGGATCTACCGCCAGGGCTGCGTCACCGGCGGCGTACCAGCGGTCCCCGGCGGGCCGATCCAGGTAGCTGGTACCGGCGGCGGCGCTGCGGGCAGGGCCCACCGGCTCAAAGTCGCCGGCGGCCAAGATGGAGGCCACCCCGGGAGCGGCCGCGCTCGCGGCGACAAGCCCTGCGGCGTCCAGCCCCGGACCGGCCAGGTCGGTATCCGTGTGAAAGGCGACCACGCGGCGGCCGCACGGCACGGGGGCGGTGTACCACCAGCCGCCCGGTGCTGCCTCGACGAACGTGAGGCCCGTGCCCGGTCCGCCGCCGGCGGAGGTTCCGTACAGCCAGCGGGCGACCAGCCGCGACCGCATCGTGCGGCGGGCCCCGAGGCGGCGGGCCAGCGGCGCAGCGCGACCGGAGGCGTCCACCAGGACGCGGGCGCTGACAGTCGTGGACCCTGCGGGAGTCGTGATGGCGATGTGCCAGCCGTCCGGGACCCGCTCCACGGCGCCGAGCCGGGCCGGGCGCAGCAGCAGCGTTCCGCGGTCGAGGGCGCGGCCGATCAGCATCGTCTCGAAGGCGGCGCGATCCAGGTGGAAGCCGGGGCCGTCGGGGCTCCGGATGAAGTCGGCGTCGACCGTGTCGGGCGAGCTCCACACGGATCGGTTCCCGAACCACGGCAGGTGGGGCCCGGCCTCCACGTCGGCGAGCAGCCCCATGTCCGCCAGCAGGCGGCGAGCGGCCGGGATGAGCGATTCGCCGATCTGGATCGCGGGCGCCGGGCGCCGCTCCACCAGCATCACCGTCCACCGCGGCGCCAGGTTGAGCGCCACGGTGGCGCCGGCCGGCCCGGCGCCTACCACCAGGACGTCGACAT
>JBFHJY010000159.1:0-5331 GCA_041595655.1 Azoarcus sp. | reverse complement strand
TCGTGGATCACGACGTTCACATGGCCGGCATGGTCCCCCTCGGTCTCCCACGACAGCAGCACGGGGCCGTGCTGCCATGCTTCGCCCAGGACCTCGTCATTGAACTCATGCACCACCCCGTCATCGCCCACTTCGCGTCGCGGGATGATGATCTCGCCGGGGTATACGACGATGCCGACCCACTCCCGATAGGCTTCGAGCCCGATCCGCATGATGGGCAGGCAGGCCTGCAGCGCGATCGTGAGCATCATCTCGTCGGTGATCTCCAGCCCGTGTGCGCCGTGGAATTCCTTGCCGGCAAGAAAGCCGCGGGCAAGCTTGCGCAGGCGTGCGCGCTGGCCGGACGTCAGGAAGTCGAGAAAGGGCAGGCGCTGTTCGGCGCGCTGCCACAGCACTTCGTCGATTTCGGGGGCGGTCTGGTCCGAGTGACCCAGCCAGCGGCGCAGACGATCAAACACGTCGGTAACGGGTGGTGAGCCAGATGCCGGACAGGATCAGGCCCATGCCGGCGAAGTGGAACCAGTACGGCCGCTCGCCAAGAAAGGTGGCTGCCAGCAGCGTGCCGAACACCGGCATGAGATGGATGAACAGCGAACCCTGGTTCGGCCCCACCGCGGCCACGCCGGCGTTGTAGAAGACATGTCCGAGGAAGCCGGGGAAGATGCCGACATAGACGATGGCCGCCAGCGCAGGTGCCGACATGGCGATCGACTGGCCGCTGGCCAGTTCCCAGGCATAGAACGGAGCCAGTGCGATCAGGCCGACCACCGCGCACACCGCGAACAGCAGCATCGGATGGATGGGTGGACGCCAGTGCAGGCCGACGGTGTACAGGCCCCACACCAGCATCGCCGCGAGCAGCCACAGGTCGCCGCGGTTGAGCGAGAAGGCGAGCAGGGTGGCAAGCTCGCCTCGCGCCACGATCAGGCCGACGCCGGCCAGCGACACCGCCACGCCGAGCGCTTCCAGCGTACCGAGCTTGCGCCCCAGCAGCGCAAAGGCGAGCGCGATGGTCATGACCGGAATGAAGGAGTTGAGGATGGCAGCGTTGGTTGCGGTGGTCGAGTGCAGACCGATATACACGAGTGTGTTGAAGCCGCCGACGCCGAGCAGACCGAGTACCACCAGCGCCTTCCAGTGCTTCTTCACCAGCGGCCACTGGTTGCGCAGATGCGGCAGCGCCAGCGGCGCGACGCAGGCCAGCGCCAGCGTCCAGCGCCAGAAGGCCAGCGCGAACGGCGGCACGGCCTCATGCACGCCGCGGCCGACGACCATGTTGCCGGACCAGAACAGGGCGGAGAGTGTCAGCAGCAGGTAGGGGTTGGCGAAGGAGGAGCGCATGGATACGGCGATACGACGGGGCGCTGCATGATCGCACATCGCGCAGTGACGGACACGGCCGGTCCGGGCCAGGCAGCGCTTGTGGGATAATCCGGCCATGGTTTCCGTCACTCATGCCGTCTCTGCAGACGTCTCCGCCGCTCCGCTGGAACTGCTTGCCGAGGGCCTGGAGCCGGCTGCGCTGCGGGATCTCGAGGATGCGCTCGAGTTCGCGCGCGACGTCTATTCCGATGAAGTGCTCGGTACCGGCGAGCCGGTATGGAAGCACGCGCTCGGCATGGCCCTGATTGCCAGCTCCCTGCGACTCGATGTCGAAGGACGCCTTGCGGCCGTCCTGTTTGCGGTGCCGGTGTATCGCACCGGAAGCCTGGAGAAGGTCGCGGCGCGTTTCGGCGATTCGGTGGCGGGCATCGTCGAGGGGCTGCGCAAGCTCAACGGCCTGCGGGTGGTCACACGCATGCAGGGCAAGAGCGATGCCCCCGACGTGCGCGCCCAGACCGAATCCTTGCGCAAGATGCTGCTGGCGATGGCCGCCGACATCCGTGTGGTGTTGCTGCGCCTGGCTTCGCGCACGCAGACGCTGCGTCACTTTGCCGAACGCAAGAGTGAGGTGCCCGCCGAGTTTGCGCGCGAGTCACTCGACATCTACGCGCCGCTGGCCAACCGGCTCGGCGTCGGTCAGCTCAAGTGGGAGCTGGAGGATCTGTCCTTCCGCTTTCTCGAGCCGGACGTCTACAAGCAGATCGCGCGCAAGCTCGACGAGAAGCGGGCCGAGCGCGAGGCCTTCATCGAGGAGGCCATCGCGCTGCTCAAGCGCGAACTCGATGCCGCCGGACTCGACGCCGAGGTGTATGGCCGGCCCAAGCACATCTACAGCATCTACAACAAGATGCGTTCCAAGAAGCTCAGCTTCGAGCAGGTCTACGACATCCGCGCGGTGCGCGTGCTGGTGCGCAAGGTCAATCACTGCTACAAGGCGCTCGACATCGTGAACCGGCTGTGGGAGCCGATTCCCGAGGAGTACGACGATTACATCAGCAAGCCCAAGGGCAACAACTACCAGTCGCTGCACACCGCCGTGCGAGCGGCCGACGGGCGCGCGCTGGAGGTGCAGATCCGCACCCACGAGATGCATCGCCATGCCGAGTTCGGCGTGGCCGCGCACTGGCGTTACAAGGAAGGTGGTGGTGCCGGCGAGGAGTACGACGAGAAGATCGCGCTGCTGCGCAGCCTGCTTTCGTGGCGCGACGAGGTTGCCGATTCGTCCGACTGGCTGGCGCAATCGCGCCGCGCGGCCCTCGACGACACCATCTATCTGCTGACGCCGCAGGGGCGCGTGATCGACCTGCCGCATGGGGCGACTCCGGTGGATTTCGCCTATCGCCTGCACACGGATCTGGGCGACCGTTGTCGTGGCGCAAAGGTCGAGGGGCAGTTGGTGCCGCTCAACACGCGCCTGAAGAGCGGCCAGACCGTCGAGATCGTCGCCGCCAAGGAGGGCGGTCCGTCACGCGACTGGCTCAACCCCCAGCTCGGCTACATCGCCACCAGCCGCGCACGCAACAAGATCCGGCAGTACTTCAACCAGCTCGAAGAGTCCGAAATGCTCGCGCGCGGCCGCAGCTTCGTGATCAAGGAGTTGCAGCGCGAAGGCCAGACCCAGGCCAATATCGAGGATCTGGCCGAGCGACTGGGCTTCAAGGGGGCGGACGCGCTGTTCGTTGCCGCCGGACGCGGCGAGGTGGGCGTGCGTGCCATCCACAATGCCTTGCGCGGCGGATCGGCCGACGAGGCGGCAGGCGAGGGCGAGCCGGGGATCGTCGTCGGACGCAGCCGCTCGGGCGACACCGGCGGCAAGGTACTGATCGTCGGCGTCGGCAAGCTGATGACCTCGCTCGGGCGCTGCTGCAAGCCGGCGCCGCCGGACGCCATTCAGGGTTTCGTCACACGTGGGCGCGGGGTATCGATCCACCGTGTCGATTGCCCCTCGTTCCAGAATCTGGTGCGGCAGGAGCCCGAGCGCGTGGTCGAGGCAGAGTGGGGCGACGATGCCTTCAAGGCCGCTCAGTCGGTGTTCCCGGTCGATGTACGGGTCGAGGCGAGCGACCGTCAGGGCCTGCTGAGGGACATTTCCGACGTGCTTTCGCGCGAGAAGATCAACGTCACCGCCGTCAACACCTTGACCAAGAAGGGCCGCGCCTTCATGTGCTTCACTTTCGAAGTCGGCGGCGTGACCCAGATCCAGCACGCCATCCAGCTGATTCGGGACGTACCCGGCGTCATCGACGCACGCCGCAAATAGGCTCCCGCTCAGTCGCCGGACAGCTCCTGCAGCAGCATCTGCTGGGCCGAACGACGCGTGCCGCGACCCGAACGGCGGCGGTAGCGGCCGTCGGAGAGCATCTCCCACGACTGGCTGTTGTCCGCGATGTAGGCGCGCAGGCCTTCGCGCAGCACGCGGCGGCGCAGCTTGGGATCGAGTACCGGGAAGGCCACCTCGATGCGGCGGAAGAAGTTGCGATCCATCCAGTCGGCACTCGACAGATAGACCTTGTCCTCGCCGCCGGCGTGGAAGTGGAAGATGCGGTGATGCTCGAGAAAGCGCCCGACGACCGAGCGCACGTGAATGTTTTCGGACAGGCCCGGCACGCCAGGTCGCAGCGCGCACGGCCCGCGCACGATCAGGTCGATGGGGACGCCGGCCTGCGAGGCGGCATACAAGGCCTCGATGGTTTCCGGTTCGAGCAGCGCGTTCATCTTGGCGATGATGCGGCTCTTCCTGCCCGCGCGGGCGGCTTCGGCCTCGGAGTGGATGGCGGCGACGACATTCGGCTGCAGCGCGAACGGCGCCTGCCACAGGTGCTTGAGCGCAGTCGCCTTGCCCAGGCCGGTCAGCTGCTTGAATACCTCGGCGACGTCGGCCCCGATCTCCTCGTTGCAGGTGATCAGGCCGAAGTCGGTGTAGAAGCGCGTGGTGCGCGGGTGGTAGTTGCCGGTGCCGAGGTGCACGTAGCGCGCCAGACGGCCGCCCTCGCGGCGCACCACCATCAACAGCTTGGCGTGCGTCTTGTAGCCGACCACGCCATACACGACGTGAGCGCCGACTTCCTCCAGGCGGTTGGCCAGCGTGATGTTGGCTTCCTCGTCGAAGCGCGCCATCAGTTCCATCACCACCGTGACTTCCTTGCCCTTCTGTGCGGCGCGCGCGAGCAGTTCCATCAGCACGGATTCGGTGCCGGTGCGATACACGGTCATCTTGATCGCCAGCACCTGCGGGTCCTCGACCGCCTCGCGCAGGATCTGCACCACCGGCTCGAAACTCTGGAAGGGGTGGTGCAGCAGGATGTCCTGCTTGCGGATGGCCGCGAAGAGATCACGCTTTCCGTCGAGGCCGCGCGGCACCCCCGGCGTAAACGGCGGATAACTCAGGTCGGGCCGGTTGACCCAGTCCGGCACCTGCATCAGACGGACGAGGTTGACGATGCCCGGTGTGCGATAGACGTCGGTACGCTGCAGTCTGAACTGCTGCAGCAGGAAGTTCTCCATGTCGGGCGAGCAGGTGTCGGCAATCTCAAGCCGCACGGCGTCACCGAAATGGCGCTGCTGCAATTCACCCTTGAGCGAGGCCATCAGGCTCTCGATCTCCTCCTCGTCAACGAAGAGATCGGAGTTGCGCGTCAGGCGGAACTGGTAGCAGCCGAGCACGCGCATGCCGGTGAACAACTTGTCGACGTGGGCGTGCATGACCGAGGACAGGAACACGAAGGTGTATTCGTGCTGGCAGATCTCGCGCGGCAGACGGATGACGCGCGGCAGCGCACGTGGTGCCTGCACGATGGCGGCGTCCGAATCGCGACCGAAGGCGTCGCGGCCTTCCAGTTCGATCGCAAAGTTCAGGCTCTTGTTGAGTACGCGCGGAAAAGGGTGGGCCTGGTCCAGCCCGATCGGCGTCAGCACCGGGCTGACCTCGCGGTCGAAGTAATCCTCGAT
>JBFHJY010000158.1:0-5381 GCA_041595655.1 Azoarcus sp. | reverse complement strand
GCACGCTCTCGGCCGCCAGCGAACCCTGCTGCGCCATCATGCGCAGACGGATCTTGCGCGAAGCCGCCAGCGCGATCTCGGATATGGACAACCAGGCGCTCACGACGATGAGCAACCCGATCAGGAACAACTGGCTCGCGATCTCCACGCGGCGGACTCCACGACACCGGCAGCCTGCGCCGGCAACCCGGCCATTCTAGCGCGACGCCCCGCAGACCCGCCGCAGCACCTTAGGTCGGGATGAGCGAAGCGAATTCCGACGCCACGCTCGGAACAATCCGAAGCGTCGCATTTCGCCTGCGGCTCAACGCGCCCAGCGCCCACGATCAGGCCATGCCGCCCATCAGCGTCTGCGGCACGATGTGTACCGTGCGCTCGCCGTTGGTGACCCAGAGTTCTCCATCCTGAATCGTGCATTGCAGCCGCATGCCGCGATCGGTCATCGCGGCCAGCGCGGGCGGCACCTCCGGGTCGAGATTGATCACCGTCAGCTTGTCCTGCCGCCCCAGCTTGTTCGCGATGCCACTCCACCAGATGTCGGCCGCACGCCCGTAGCTCAGCACCACCACCGCGTCGGCACGGCCGCAGGCCTTGCGAATCCACTTCTCGTCGGGCTGGCCGACATCGATCCAGCGCAACACGTCGCCGGTCAGGTCACGCAGCCACAGGTCGGGCTCGTCATCGACGCACAGCCCCTTGCCGAACTCCAGCCGCTCCTCGGCGAACAGCGCGAAGGCGACCAAGCGCACCATCATGCGCTCCTCGGTCTCGGACGGATGGCGCGCAATGGTCAGCGCATGCGTGGCGTAATAGCCGCGATCCATGTCGGAGATCGTCAGTTCGGCCTTGTGAATGGTGGCTTTGAGTGCCATCGGAATTTCTCGTAAGAGCGCGGCTGCGCCGCGTGATGCTGATGTAAAAGGGGGGAAGGTTTGATCCTGCGGCCACGCCGCCAGTGATAAAACCGTCAGTGCACCTGCCCGCGCCCGGACTGCAGCCAGCTGCGTACGGCTTCGGCCGAGTGAGCGAACACCAGGTCGCGCGTATCCGACGGCAACTCGCGCCCCAGCGCGGCAAACAAGGCCTCGTTGGTCTCGCGCGCCAGGCCTTCGGTTGCGAGGCTGTCGGCAAGACAGCGGATCTGCATGTTCGCGAGCGCATCGGCGACCAGTCGCCAGCCCAGTTTCGGCATCGACGACGTCAGACCCAGCAGCATGCCGCCCAGCGCCTGCGCGATGGCCTCGGCTTCGTCCCGCTCCTCGCACGCGATCATGGCATGCCACAGGGCCAGATGAACGCTACGGCGCAGGTCGATCTTGAAGTCGATGACATTGCCCTCGCCTGCTTCGATGGCGGCAAACTGCCGTCCGAAGCGCGCATCGGCCTCGGCATCGAGCGCAGTACGCATGCCGCCGACCAGTGCTGACAGGGCCGGGATCGCCTGCAGGCCGAAAGCGCGACTGTAGGCCACGCCCCACTGATCGAGCCCCGTCACCAGCATGGCCAGGCGCAAGGCACGCGCCTCATCATCGACGCCGGCCCTGGCCCAGTTCGACAGGGCTTCGATCAGCTGCGCCACGCCCTCGCCGGCCGCCGCCTCGTCCCCCTCGACACTCAGGCGAAACATCTGCGCGAAGGCATCCTGCGCCATGCGTGCGGCGCGCAGCTGCACGTCGCGCGGCGCCAGAGCAGCCAGATCGTCGGCCGGGATGGAGTCGTCGCTCATCGCTCTTTCCTGCGAAAAGGCGCGATTGTGCCCCTCGACCTGCCACAATGAAAGCCCGCAATCATCGAGTTCCGTCTTGACCAACCAGGCTGCCCCCTTCTCCGAACTGACCCCCGACCACCTACTGAGTGCGCTGGAGAGCGTCGGGCTGGCGCCGGACGGGCGCCTGCTTGCGCTCAACAGTTTCGAGAACCGGGTCTATCAGTTCGGCATCGACGATGGGCCGATGTGCGTGGTGAAGTTCTACCGCCCGGGGCGCTGGAGCGACGAGGCCATTCTCGAAGAACACGCTTTCAGCACCGAACTGGCCGCGCGCGAGATTCCGGTGGTGCCGCCGCAGCTCATCGACGGGCGCACGCTGCACCATTTCGAGGATCTGCGCTTTGCGCTGTTCGAACGCGTCGGCGGCCGAGCGCCAGAACTGGGCGACCCCGACACACGCGAATGGATGGGCCGCTTCATGGGGCGCATCCACGCCGTCGGCGCCATCACACCCTTCGCACACCGCCCCGCCATCGACATCGACAGCTTCGGCACCGAGCCGCGCGCATGGCTGCTGGCGAGCGACTTCATCCCGCCAGACCTGCGCGAAGCCTGGGAATCGACCAGTGCCATGGCACTCGACGGCGTGCGCCGCTGCTTCGAGCGCGCAGGCGACTACACCACGCTGCGCCTGCACGGCGACTGCCACGTGGGCAACGTGCTGTGGAACGAATACGCCGACCCGCCCGGCCCGCAATTCGTCGATTTTGACGATGCCCGCATGGGCCCTGCGGTGCAGGATCTGTGGATGCTGCTGTCCGGTTCGCGCGAGGAGATGAGTGTGCAGTTGGCCGACGTGCTGGCCGGCTACGAGGACTTCCACGATTTTTCGCCGCGTGAGCTGCACCTCGTGGAAGCCCTGCGCACGCTGCGACTGCTGCATTACTCGGGCTGGATCGCGCGGCGCTGGAGCGACCCCGCCTTCCCGGCGGCGTTCTCGTGGTTCGGTACGCAGCGCTACTGGCAGGAGCGCGTGCTGGAGCTGCGTGAGCAGATCGCGCTGATGGACGAACCGCCCTTGTGGGCGCTGCCATAATGGTCAAGTAGGTCAGGCAAGCGCCGCAGCGCGGCGCGCCCCTGACAACCGCCGATGGCGCTGGCAAAGCCCATGTCAGATGCGCTGCGCTTGTCTGACCCACCTTGGCCACGACCAGCGGCAATCTGACGGAGTACCCGATGAGCCACGATTGCGATCACGATCACCCGCCCCACACCCACGCCGTTCCCGGCATCCCGCGTCACGGGCAGTTCGACCCGCAAGCCTTCGAGGCCGCGGTCGTCGCGCTGCTCGAGGCCTGCGGCGTATCCGCCGATGGCGCCCACACCGGCCGCACCGCAACCCGTGTGCGCGAACTGTGGCAGAAGCGTTTGCTCGGCGGCTACGAGCTGGACCCGGCCGAGGCGCTGGGCGACGGCTTCGAGGACGCACGGCGCGACATGGTGGTGATCCGCGGCATTGCCGTGCATGGCGTATGCCCGCATCATCTCGTGCCGTTTCGCGGCGTCGCGCATGTGGCTTATCTGCCAGGCGGGCGGCTGCACGGCTTCGGCCGCATCGCACGCATGGTCGATGCGCTGGGCCACCGCTTCACGTATCAGGAATGGCTCACGCGCGACATCGCAGACGCGCTGATGCGCCACGGCCAGGCGCGTGGGGCCGCCTGCATCATTGAAGCCGAACAGCTGTGTCTGCTGCTGGGCGAAGACCGGCGCGGGGATGAACGTGTCATCACGCAGGCCTTCAGCGGGGAGTTCGACTCCTCGGCGCAGGCACGCAACGAGTTCCTGCACGCGCTGCAGTCGCAGCGCTAGGGCGCATCAGCCTCGCGGAGCGGCGCACCGCTCAGTTGATGACGACGTGCAGCGTGCGTTTGCTGGCACCGGCATCCACCAGCACGACCTCCCGCCCGAGCAGCACCACACTGCCTCGCTGACGATCGTCACCGGAACCGGAAAACTCGAAGTCATAGACCCGCCGCAGGGTCATCTGCCCGCAGTCGTTGCGGGCAAGACGCAGGGAGCTGAAGGCCACGGTGTCGTCGAGCAGTTGCAACCCGTCGCGGTCACAGGCGCGACGCGCGGCGGCAATGCCGATCTCGCGCACCTTCACGCTCTCCAGCCAGAACCAGGCGAGCAGGCACAGCGCAACGAGGGACAGGGTTTCGAACAGCATCCGGAGCATCCGCGGGCATTCGTCCGCGGAGCGGACGTCAGAGCAGGATACCGCGGATCGTGAAGAACAGGATGCCGGCCATCAGCGCCGAAGCCGGCACCGTGATGACCCAGGCCGAGACGATGCGCACGATCTGCGAGCGCTTGACCAGTTCCTGGCGATACACCTTGCGCAACCCCTTGCGCTCGGTCTTCGAGAAATTGGTCGAATCGATGCGTTGCTTGCGGGCCCTCTTCAGCTCGCGCAGCATCTCGCCCTTCTCCTCGACCGAGGCAGCGTCGAAGCGCTTCAGGAAAGCCTCGATGGCTTCCTGATCGTCTTCCGGATGGTGTTGCTTGATCTCGTCGACCATGCGGGCGTAGTTGCTCTTGAGGTATTCGCGCAGGAAGCCGACACCGAATACGCCGCCGACGGCGATGTGCGTGGTCGACACCGGAATGCCCAACTGACTGGCAATGATGACGGTGATGGTCGCCGCCATGGCGATGCAGTAGGCACGCATCTGGTCGAGTTCGGTGATCTCGGAACCTACCGTACGGATCACCTTCGGCCCGAACAGCCACAGGCCGATCGACAGCCCCAGGCCACCGACGACCATAACCCACAGCGGAATCGGCGCAGACGTAGCGATTTCCGTAGCGCCCGTCGACACGACCTCGACGATCGCCGCCAGCGGACCGACGGCATTGGCGACGTCATTGGAACCGTGCGCAAACGACAGCAGTGCTGCCGCACAGATCAACGGCACCGTAAACAGTGAATTGACGCCTTCCTTCGAATTCTCGATCTCCCCGACACGCGCTGCGACACGCCCCCGGACCAGCAGGAAGACGATTACCGCGACCACCGCGCCCACCGTCAGCGACGTTCCGATACTGACCTTGATCAGTTTGGAGAAGCCCTTCTCCATCAGATAGGAACCGAACGCGAAGGCCATCACCGCGATCAACCACGGCACCATGGTGCGCGCCGCGGTTACCAGATCACTCTTGTAGGTGATGCTGCGCTTGATGATGTAGAGGAAGCCGGCCGCGATCAGACCACCCATCAGCGGTGAAGCAACCCAGCTCGCGACGATCTGCGCCACCGTCTTCCAGTTGGCGATATCCATGCCGCTGGAGGCAATGCCGGCACCAAGCACCGCGCCGACGATGGAATGCGTGGTCGACACCGGTGCGCCCAGCACGGTGGCGATATTGAGCCAGATGGCCGCCGCAAGCAGCGCCGCCATCATCACCCACAGGAACGTGTCGGCATTTGCGATCTGATTGGGGTCGATGATGCCGTTGCGAATGGTGCCGACCACCTCGCCGCCGGCGATGATCGCACCGGCCGCCTCGAAGACCGCAGCGATCACGAGCGCACCACCCAGCGTCAGGGCTTTGGAGCCGACCGCCGGACCGACGTTGTTGGCCACGTCGTTGGCGCCGATGTTCATCG
>JBFHJY010000157.1:0-5429 GCA_041595655.1 Azoarcus sp. | reverse complement strand
TCGCGCGTCACGACGCAGAAGTACCTTGCCACGCCGCGCGGCGTGTTTGAGCTGAAGTACTTCTTCGGCAGTCACGTCGCCACGGACACCGGCGGAGCCGCGTCATCGACGGCCATCCGCGCACTCATCCGCCAGCTGGTCGAGGCCGAGGACAAGAAGAAACCGATTTCCGATTCGCGCATCACCGAACTGCTCGGAGAACAGGGCATCGTCGTGGCCCGCCGCACGATCGCCAAGTACCGCGAATCCCTGAACATCCCCCCTGTCAGTCAACGCAAGACGATCTGACCCAACTCACGACGCGAGGAGCGATCATGAACTTGAACATCACCGGACACCACGTAGAAGTCACCCCCGCCATCCGCGACTATGTCACGGGCAAACTCGACCGCGTGATCCGGCACTTCGACAATGTCACCAGCATCAATGCCATCCTTTCCGTCGAGAAGCTCACCCAGAAGGCTGAAGTCACCCTGCATGTGCGCGGCAAGGACATCTTCGCCGAAGCCGAGAACGAGGACCTGTACGCGGCCATCGACGCCATGATCGACAAGCTCGACCGCCAGGTGCTCAAGCACAAGAACAAGAACCTCGAGCACAACCACGACGCCATCAAGCATCAGAGCACGGCCGAGGAAGAGTGATCCTCGCTGCGCCGCACAATCGTTCCTGTACTTCCCGCGGGGAGTGTTTATAATCGCGCCCTTCATCGGGTGCCCGGAGCACTCCCCGCAATCCAGCCCGTCCGCGCACCGCTCGTGCGGTGATCCGCGGCAAGCCCCGAAATGAGTCTGATCGCCGAACTCCTCCCCACCGAGAATGTCGTCATCGACCTCGACGCCAGCAGCAAGAAGCGCGTGTTCGAGCAGGCCGGCCTGTTGTTCGAGAACAACCAGGGCATCGGCCGCAGTGACGTGTTCGACAGCCTGTTCTCGCGCGAACGCCTCGGCTCCACCGGCCTGGGCCAGGGCATTGCCATTCCTCACGGTCGCATCAAGGGCCTGAAGAAAGCGGCAGGCGCCTTCATCCGCCTGTCCGCGCCGGTGCAGTTCGATGCGCCGGACGGCCGCCCCGTCAGCATGCTGTTCGTGCTGCTGGTGCCCGAGCAGGCCAACGAGCAGCATCTGCAACTGCTGTCGGAACTGGCGCAGATGTTCAGCGACGCCAACTTCCGCGACAGGCTGCAGGACGCACCCGACAGCGCCACCATCCACACCCTGTTCTCCGGCTGGGAACCGCATGCGGCAGATCAGCGTCGCGCAGCTGTTTGAGGCCCAGTACGAGGCACTGCATCTCTCCCACGCCACCGGCGCGCTGGACCGCCCCATTGCGGTCACCGATCCGGGCAGCTGGGCGGCCGACCTGGTCGGCCACCTCAACCTGATCCATCCCGAACGCCTGCAGGTCATCGGCACCGCTGAACAGACCTGGGCGCGCAAGCAGCCGGCCGACCGGCTCGTCGAACACTTCGAGGACATCTTCGCGGCACGCCCGCCGGCGGTCATCATCGCCGACGGCTGCGAACTGCCGCTGCTGATCCGGCAACTGTGCGAAGCCCACGACGTGGCGTTGTTCACCACCCCGGAGCCATCGGTACGCGTGATCGACGTCCTGCGCAGCCACCTCGCGCGCGAACTGGCCGAGCGCGTCTCGCTGCACGGCGTGTTCATGGATGTGCTGGGCATCGGCGTGCTGATCACCGGCGATTCCGGCACCGGCAAGTCGGAACTGGCGCTCGAGCTCATCACGCGCGGCCACGGCCTGGTCGCCGACGACATCACGGAGTTCTCGCGCATCGCCCCGTTGGTGCTCGAAGGCCGTTGCCCGGAGCTGCTGCAGGACTTCCTCGAGGTGCGCGGCCTGGGCATCCTCAACATCCGCACCATCTTCGGTGAGACCGCCGCGCGGCGGAAGATGCGCCTGCGTCTGATCGTGCATCTCGAACGCCGTGTTCCGGGCCAGGATCCGGATCGGCTGCCACTCAGCCTGCAGACCCAGGAAGTACTGGGCGTGCCGATTCCTCGCAGCGTGCTGCCGGTTGCGGCCGGCCGCAACCTGGCGGTGCTGCTCGAAGCCGCCGTGCGCTCGACCATTCTCAAGCTGCGCGGCATCGACGCCACCGAGGAGTTCATCCAGCGCCATCAGCGCATCATGGAGACCGACCCGGACAAGGCCGACCCGGGCTGACTTGCCGACCAACTTGCGGCCGCGCCGCCGCGACTGCTACGCTGGGCGGCTTGTCGCCTCCAACCTGCCCGCCTCCATGAAGAATCCGCCGGACTACCTCGAGAAGATCCTCAACGCGCACGTCTACGACGTCGCCGTGGAAACCCCGCTGGATCCTGCCCCAAGCCTCTCGGCACGCATCGGCAATCAGCTGCTGCTCAAACGCGAGGACATGCAGCCGGTGTTCAGCTTCAAGATCCGCGGCGCCTACAACAAGATGGCCAACCTCTCGCCGGCCGCACTCAAGCGCGGCGTGATCTGCGCCTCGGCGGGCAACCACGCGCAGGGCGTGGCGATGTCGGCGGCCAGGCTGGGCACGCGCGCGGTCATCGTGATGCCGACGTCGACGCCGCAGATCAAGATCGACGCGGTCAAGGCGCGCGGCGGCGAAGTGGTGCTGGAGGGCGACTCCTTCACCGAGGCCTACGCCTACGCCAAGCAACTCGAGAAGGACGAACGGCTGACCTTCGTACATCCCTTCGACGACCCCGACGTGATCGCCGGCCAGGGCACCATCGGCATGGAGATCCTGCGCGCCCACCCCAAGCCCATCCATGCCATCTTCTGCTGCGTCGGCGGCGGCGGGCTGATCTCGGGCGTGGCGGCTTACGTCAAGCGCCTGCGCCCCGAAACACTGATCATCGGCGTCGAGGCGGAAGACTCGGAGGCGATGACGAAGTCGCTGGCGGCGGGCAAGCGCGTCGAACTGGAGCATGTCGGCCTGTTCGCCGACGGCGCGGCGGTGAAACTGGTCGGCGCGGAAACCTTCCGCCTGTGCCAGGAGTACGTGGATGACATGATCGTGGTCGACAACGACGCGATCTGCGCGGCGATCAAGGACGTGTTCGAGGACACCCGCTCCATCCTCGAGCCGGCCGGCGCACTGGCCGTGGCCGGCGCCAAGGAATACATCAAGCGCCACAAGCTGCGTGACAAGGCGCTGGTGGCGATCGCCTCGGGCGCCAACATGAATTTCGACCGCCTGCGCTTCGTCGCCGAACGCGCCGAGCTGGGCGAACAGCGCGAGGCCATCCTCGCCGTCACCATCCCCGAGAAACCCGGCTCCTTCCGCAAGTTCTGCGGCCTGCTCGGCAAGCGCAACATCACCGAGTTCAACTACCGCTTCGACGATCCGTCGCGTGCCCACATCTTCGTCGGCGTGAACGTGCACAACCGTGCCGAGGCCGGTCGCATCATCGAGATGCTCGCGCGCCACGAACTGCCCGCAATCGACCTGACCGACGACGAGATGGCCAAGAGCCACATCCGCTACATGGTGGGCGGACACGCCCCCAAAGCGGACAACGAGCTGCTCTACCGCTTCATCTTCCCGGAGCGCCCCGGCGCATTGATGAGCTTCCTGACGGAGCTGCATTCGGACTGGAACATCAGCCTGTTCCACTACCGCAACCATGGCGCAGACTTCGGCCGCGTGCTGGTCGGCATGCAGGTGCCGCCACAGGACCAGACGGCATTCAGCGCTTTCCTCGACCGCCTCGGCTACGAATACACCGACGAAACTGCCAACCCGGCCTATAAGCTGTTCCTCGGCTAATCGGGCGCAGAGCCGAGCCGCAGGCCAGGATGAGCGCTGCGGATTCCGACGCTGCGCACAAGCAACGCATGGCGTCGCATTTCGCCTGCGGCTCAACGCGACCCACACCCCACCCGCAGCTCCGGCCGGAAAACCCCGGCCTCGGTGACCAGCCAGTCCATCGGTCGGTCATGCGGCTGTGGCAACACGCTGTCGACGCGCCCGACCTCGAAACCCACCCCGACTGCGCAGGCCGGCAACACCGCAAGCGTGCGGTCGAAGTAGCCGCCGCCGTAACCGAGCCGGAAACCGCGCGCATCGAACGCGTTGAGCGGCACCAGCACCAGTTCCGGCGCCAGCGTCTCCCCTGCCGGCGGATGCGGTATACCGTGGCGATCCGGCATCAGTTGCATGCCCGGCATCCAGCGCCGGAACAACAGCGGCGCTTCGCGGTCCAGCACCACGGGCAGTGCAGCGCGGCGGGCTGCATCGCCAGCCAGCCAGCCAGCCACGAAGCGGCGCAGGTCCGGTTCCGCGCGAAACGGCCAGCAAAAGCCCACTGAAGAAGGCGCCAGACGCGCCAGCAGCACGGCCAGATGGGCTTCGAGGCGTCGCGACAAGGCCTCGCGCGCGGTTTCGGTAAGCGCTTCGCGCGCTCCCAGCGCCCGGTTCCTGAGGACGCGTCGGCGCGCTAGGATGTCGTCTGCGGAACGCGGTTCGCTCACATCCGTCCCCACACCATGCTCTCCCGTTCCCACTCCCATGGACTCATGAAACCTTTCCTTTTCGGCCTGCTTCTTCTGGCGCTCAGCGCAAACTCCAGCGCTGGCGAACTCACCGGCGACAGTCGCATTCTAGCGGCGCGCGAAGCCCTGCGGACCGGCGACCGCGACACGCTGGAACAACTTGCCTCCAGCCCCGATCCGCGCCACCCGCTCGACCATTACGTCGAGTACTGGCTGCTGCTGAACAAGCTCGCCCGCCCCGACGCGCCCCCTAGCCGGGACATAGAAGCCTGGCTCGCCGCCCACCCCGACACCGTTCCGGCAACCCGCCTGCGCACCCAGTGGCTGCGGCGTCTGGCACGCGACGAAGACTGGTCGGGCTATCTGTTCGTGCTGGCGGAACACGATGAGATCGACGAGGAGCTGGAGTGTCTCGCCTGGCAGGCCCGTCACCGGCTCGGCAATGCCGCCGCGCTCGATGAAGCCGCCGCAGCCTTCGGCAGCAAGGTGCACAGCCATGATGCGTGCGACCCCGTCTTCGACGCCGTCGTCGCGGCCGGCAGGATCGATGCGGACAGTCTGTGGTGGCGCTTCCGCCACCAGATCCACTCGCGCCAGCCGGAACAGGCACGGCGCACCCTGCAATGGCTTGGCATCGACGCCTCGAGCCTGGACGCCATCCTTGCACGCCCGGAAGCGCACTTCGACGGGCTGACGGACGACTTTTCCCGCACGCGCGCCGGCCGCGAACTGGCCCTGGCGGCACTCGTGAGGATTGCACGCAGCGACGTACCGCCGGCGCAGGTGCGCTTCCTGCGCCGTTTCGAACACTTCAGCGCGCAGGAGCGCGAGTGGATGTATGCGGTGCTCGGTTACATGGGCGCCCTGTCACGCCTGCCGCTCTCCAACGAGTGGTTCGCCGCCGCCGGCGACGTGCCGCTCGA
>JBFHJY010000156.1:0-5498 GCA_041595655.1 Azoarcus sp. | reverse complement strand
CGCGATGCGTGCGGCCATCGCCAGTGCCATGACGCGCGCCAACCGCGACATCCCGCACTACTACCTTGGCAGCCTGATCAACGTGGAGGCCGCGCTGCGCTGGCTGCAGGCGCGCAACGAGACCGTGCCGGTGGCTGATCGTGCCCTGTTCGCCGCGCTGCAGCTGCGTGCCGTGGCCCTTGCACTGCAGGAATTCCCGGACTTCAACGGCTGGTACGAAGACGGCGCCTTCCGCCCGTCGCCCGGTGTCCACATCGGTGTGGCGATCGCGCTGCGCGGCGGCGGCCTGGTCGCACCGGCCGTGCGCAATGCGGAAAGGCTGGATCTGGCCGGCCTGATGGCGGCGCTGCGTGATCTGTTGCCGCGTGCGCGTGCCGGGCAGCTGCGCAGTTCCGAGCTCACCGACACCAGCCTCACCGTGACCAATCTCGGCGATCTCGGCGTCGACAGCGTGCTGGGCGTGATCTATCCGCCGCAGGTGGCACTGGTGGGTTTCGGCCGGGTGGTCGAGCGCCCGTGGGCCGAAGACGACAAGCTGTTTGCCGCACGTTGCGTGCATGTCTCGCTGGCGGCCGACCATCGCGTCACCGACGGCGCGCTGGGTGCGCGCTTTCTCGCCCGCATCACCGATGCCCTGCAGGACCCGGAGAACCTATGGCCAGACTGAACGCCGGTGCCGTGCGCGCCGAAGTCATCGATTGCATCCTGTCCGTTGCGCCGGAAGCGGATTTCGACACCCTGCGGCCCGACCGGCCGTTTCGTGGTCAGCTCGAGATCGATTCCTTCGACTGGCAGAACATCCTCGTGGCGATCGATGCGCGGCTCGGCGTGAACGTGCCGGAGAGCGAATACGGCAGGCTCGATACGCTCGACAGGCTGGTCGCCTGGGTCGAGTCGCATCAGCCGGGCTGAAGCCGGCGTTCGACCCGCAGCATGCCGGGGTCGTCGGCCAACGGATGCTGCGTGAAACCAAGCTGGCGCGTGAAACGCAGCATCGGGTGATTGCTGGCCAGCACGAAACCTTCCATGACCTCGAGGCCGTGCGCTCGCGCGCTGCGCATCAGGGCGCGCATCAGCTGTCCGGCCACGCCCGAGCCCTGCCAGGCGTCGGCGACCACGATGGCGAACTCGCAGCGTCGCCCGGCGGCGTCGGTGATATAGCGCGCCACGCCGATCTCCTCCTCCGCGCCGTCGTGCTCGATGGTCGCCACCAGCGCCATGTGGCGCTCGTAGTCGATTTCGGTCAGCTCGTGCAGCTGCTTTGCCGTCAGTTCGCGCAGGGTGCCCATGAAGCGCCGGTAGCGCGCGTCGCTCGACAGATGGCGGACGAAATCCTGTTCCATGCCGGCGTCCGACGCGCGGATCGGCCGGATGCTGATCGTCCGGCCGTCGGCCAGCCGCCGGGTTTCGACGAGTTCGGCCGGATAGCGCGCCATCAGCCGTGGCGGTGCGCGAGCCGCGCGCCGAAATAGGCGACGATGTCGTCGAGGGTGTCGAGCAGCGGGTAGTCGGCTTCCGGTACGTCGATGCCGAGCCGTTCGTCGAAGCCCTCGACGATGTTGAGCCAGTCCATCGAGTCGAACTCCAGTTGCTCGCGCAACGGACGATCCGCGACGATCCCCGTCACGTCTCCGTCCGGCGCCACGCAGCGCACGGTGTCGAGCACGATGCGGCGGATTTCGGCTGGCTCCATGGTCCGTTCCGGTGCTGCTGCGCTGGTCGTCAGACGCTGTCGCTTCAGTCCTGTGGCGGCAGCTTGTCGCCGGTGCGCAGTTCGAAATCGCTGGCGTCGTGGCGTTCCGGCAGCTGCCCGGCGGGGTCGCCCCAGCTGCGGTTGACCATGCGGCCACGTTGCACGGCAGGACGCTCGGCGATCTCCGCGGCCCAGCGCTGCACGTGGGTGTAACGCTGGGCGTCGAGGAATTCCGCTGCGTTGTAGACCTCGTTGCGCACCAGCACGCCGTACCACGGCCAGATCGCGATGTCGGCGATGGTGTACTGGTCGCCTGCGACATAGGGGGTTTCGGCCAGGCGGCGGTCGAGCACGTCGAGCTGGCGCTTCACTTCCATGGTGTAGCGGTTGATCGGGTATTCGTACTTGTGCGGCGCGTAGGCGTAGAAATGGCCGAAGCCGCCGCCGAGGATGGGCGCACTGGCCATCTGCCAGAACAACCAGGACAGGCACTCCGTGCGCTCATGAACGTCTTTCGGTATGAATTCGCCGAACTTGTCCGCCAGATACAGCAGGATTGCGCCCGATTCGAACACGCGCAGCGGCGGGTCCATGCTGCGGTCGAGCAGCACCGGAATCTTGGAGTTGGGGTTGAGTGCGACGAAGCCGCTGCCGAACTGCTCGCCCTTGGTGATGCGGATCAGATGCGCGTCGTACTCGGCGCCGGCGTGGCCGCGCGCAAGCAACTCCTCGAGCATCACGGTGACCTTCACGCCGTTGGGCGTGGCCAGCGAATACAGCTGCAGCGGGTGGCGGCCCGTCGGCAGTTCCTGCTCGTGGGTCGCTCCGGCGACGGGGCGGTTGATGTGGGCGAAGGCGCCGCCACTGGGCGCTTCCCATTCCCAGACCCTGGGCGGAGTGTAGGTGTCCTGGCTCATGACGTCCCTTGAAAGTCGTTGGAAGGACGGGCGCCGGCGGCGCTCCGCAGCGGTGTTGTGGGCTGCAGCTTAAGCCGTGCGGCGCCGGCTGCATTGATCACCCTCAAGCCCGCGATCGTGGCGCTGCGCATCGGGATTCAGCCCGGCGTTCGTTCCAGCCAGTGGCGTGCCACGTCGACCATGCGGTTGGCAAAACCCCATTCGTTGTCGAACCACACCAGCAGATTGACCATGCGACCACCGATGACGCGCGTCTGGCTGCCGTCGATGATGGCGGAGTGGCCGTCGTGATTGAAGTCGATCGAAGCGTGCGGGTCTTCCGAGTAGGCGATGCGCCCGGCCTGCGGGCCTTCGGCGGCGCTGCGCAGCAAGGTGTTGATGTCGTCGACGCTGACCGGGCGTGAAATCTCGATGACCACATCGATGGCCGACACGTTGTGCGTCGGCACGCGGATGGCCTTGGCCTGCACGCGGCCCGCAAGTGCCGGCAGCAGCCGCTCGACGCCGCGCGCCAGCCCGGTAGACACCGGAATGATGGACTGCATCGCCGAGCGCGTGCGGCGCAGGTCGCTGTGGTGGTAGCCATCTATCAGCGGCTGATCGTTCATCGCCGCGTGCAACGTGGTCAGCAGCACCTGCTCCACGCCGATCTCGCGCTGCACGATGTCCAGCACCGGCACCACGGCGTTGGTGGTGCATGAGGCGTTGGAGACGATGCGCTCCTTGCCCGTCAGCACGCCCTCGTTGCAGCCATAGACGATGGTGGCGTCCACGTCCTCGGCGCTGTTGGCCGGGTGCGACACCAGCACGCGCGAGCAGCCGGCGTCCAGAAAGCGCGTGAGCTGCGCGCGGCTGCCGTACTGGCCGGAGCATTCCACCAGCAGGTCGATGCTGCGCCAGTCCACGTCCTCGGGTGTGGAGGCGTGCGTCACCGCGATGTCGCAGCCGTCGATGACCAGCGTGCCGTCACCGGCATCGACCTTGCCGGGGAAGCGCCCGTGCGTGGAATCGAAACGCGTCAGATAGACGATGCCGCGAAAGTCCGCCGGCTCGTTGATGGCCACCACCTGCAATTCGTCCTTCAGCCCGGCCTCGACCAGCGCACGCAGGAAGCAGCGGCCGATGCGGCCGTAGCCGTTGATGGCGAGACGGAAAGGACGGCGGATGGAGTCGGTCACGGCGGGCTCGTTGTGCGGTGCAAGGAGTGATTGTAGCGGGTGGCCCGGCTATGCGCTGGGGTCGCGGGTTTTCGTTGGGCGGGGTGGTGAGTCAGACAAGCCAGCGCATCTGACGTCGGCGGCTTCACGGCCGGAAGCGCCGAATGTCAGATGCGCGTCGTTTGCACGACGCTTGTCTGACCTACGAGGTTTGCAGCAGCTCCCGCGTGTAACGCGCGATCATGCCTTCCTCGTCGGTCGGTACCACGGCCACGGCGATGGCGCTGTCGGTGGCTTCGATGCGAGTGGCGTGTTCCGCGTTGCGCGCGGCGTCCAGCCGCAGGCCGGTCCAGCCCAGCAATTCACCGATGCGCGCCCGCACCGGCATCGAGTGTTCGCCGATCCCGGCGGTGAACACGATGGCATCCAGCCCACCCAGCGCCGCCATCATCGAGCCGATCTCGCGTACGGCGCGGTAGCAATACAGTTCCACCGCCTCTGCCGCCGTCGGTGCGTCCGAGGTGAGCAGCACCCGCATGTCGGCCGAAACGCCCGACACGCCGAGGAGACCCGACTGGTGGTAGAGCAGCCTGTTGAGCTGCGCGGCGTCCATGCCCTTGTGGTCCATCAGGTACAGCAGCACGCCGGGGTCGAGACTGCCACTGCGGGTGGCCATCATCAGGCCGTCGAGCGCGGTGAAGCCCATGGTGGTGGCGACGCCGCGTCGTTCGAGCATGCCGCACAGCGACGAACCGGCGCCCAGGTGTGCGACAACCACGCGGCCTTCGGCCCGTTCGCCCAGCACAGTCGGCAACTGCGTGGCGATGTAGTCGTAGGACAGCCCGTGAAAACCGTAGCGCCGCACACCCTCATTGCTGAGCGCGCGCGGCAGCGCGAAGGCGGCGGCGCGGGCGTCCTGAGTGTGGTGGAAGGCGGTATCGAAGCACGCCACCTGCGGCAGCTCCGGCAACTGCGCGGCCAGCGCACGTATGCCGCGCAGATTGTGTGGCTGGTGCAACGGTGCGAGCGGAACCAGTGCTTCCAGTTCTACCAGCACTGCGTCGTCGATGCGCACCGGTTGCGCAAAGCGCGTCCCGCCATGCACCACGCGGTGTCCGGCCGCCACCAGTTCCAGCGCCGCGAGGTGATCGTCCAGCCAGTCCAGCAGCCAGGCCAGCGCCTCTTCGTGTGCGCAGGCGTGTCCGGCGACCTCGGGCAGTGCCTCGTCGAAGCGCTCGTCTCCCTTGTGTGCGCGCAGCCGCGGCGCGATGCCGATGGCGTCGATCTGGCCGGACAGCAGTGCCGTGCCGCCTTCGGCCGGAAACACGCCGAACTTCAGGCTGCTGGAGCCGGCATTGAGGACCAGCAGGGCCTTCACGGGGCGACCGCCGTGCGCTTGCGATGTGCCAGCAGCTGCGCGATGGCGCAGGATGCGGTGCGGGTCTGGGCGTCGTCGGCGCGGCTGGTCAGCACGATGGGTACGCGCGCGCCGAGCACGATGCCCGACAGCAGTGCGTTGGCGAGGTATTCGAGCTGCTTGGCAACCATGTTGCCGGATTCGATGTCCGGCACCACCAGGATGTCGGCCTGGCCGGCCACCGCCGAGACGATGCCCTTGGTCTTGGCCGCGAGCAGCGATACGGCGTTATCGAAAGCCAGCGGGCCGTCGAGCAGGCCGCCGGTGATCTGGCCGCGGTCGGCCATCTTGCACAGGCAGGCGGCGTCGATGGT
>JBFHJY010000155.1:0-5707 GCA_041595655.1 Azoarcus sp. | reverse complement strand
GGGTGTGGCCGACGCGCTCGCCCAGCGGCAGGGTGACGTCGACCTCGTGCGGCTCGATACCATGCAGGCGCGGCATTCCGCCGACCGGCGGCAGCGGCCGCGCCGGGTTGAGCGGGCTGTCCCAGGCCAGCACGCGCGCCAGCTTCGAGACGGGAAACGGCGCGAACTCAAGCCGCTCCTCCAGCCGCCGGGCGGCCCGGTAGATCGCCGTCGGCTCGACATAGCGGCGGAACTCCGGCCGGTAGGTCTGCATCAACCGGTGCGTGTGTCGCTGCTCCCAGCGAAAGCCGCGGCCGACGAACAGCCGTTGCTGGCTCACCGGCACGTCGCGGCTGGTCATCACGTAGCGCGGCAGGCGGCGGATGTTGCGGCGATAGCGCAGGATCGCCCAGGCATCGCGCAGGCGAATCGCGCCGAAGGTCAGGAAGGCCAGCGCCGAACCCAGACCGAGCAGCGGGTTCAGCGCGAGCGACCACGGTGCCACCAGGCACAGAATCGCGGCGCCGGTGCAGACCGCCACGGTATAAAGCTCCACCGCTGGCCGCAGCAGAACCTCGACCGCATGCGGTTGGGCCATTTGCGCACCTACTGCTCGACGCCGGTGGAGGTGATGAGCACCGGGTAGTGGCGCAGGCCCAGGCGCTGGGCCAGGTCGTCGCCGGAGACCGGCGAGAGGGTCAGGCCGGGAGCCAGCCTACGCAGCGCCGTCAGCGCGGCCATCGACTCCACGTTGACCACCAGGCCCACGGCGCCCAGCTCCCGCAGCGCGGCGTGGCGCTGCCGCAGCCAGGCGCGCGAGCGTGCGTCGTCGCCGACCAGGAACAGCGGCGTCAGGCCCGGCGCGCGGATCACGCGGCGCGGCACGTCACCCGGCGACAGGTTCGCCGAGCGCACCGGCAGCATCGCGGCTTCTGCTTCGGCCGAGTTGCCCACGCGCGGGAGTGGCAGCGGGGCTGGCCGCGCGGTGTCGTCCGGCTGCGGATTCAAGGGCTGGTAGTACGGCAAGGCGGACGCGCCGCCACGGTCCTCGACCACGATCAGCGGCGCGGAGGCGGTTTGGGCGAAGACGGTGGTCGCGGACAGCAGCCCGATGGCGGCGATGAGGACGATGTGGTTCATGGCGTGGTGGCCTGGAGGGTTGGAACGGGAACGCCGGTGTCGAGCACGCGGGTCAGGTGCCGATGCACGCTGCGCCGGTAGCGCACTGCGGGGGCGCCCCCGGCCGGGCGGTGGTAGCGGCCGATGGCGAGCAGCCAGTTCTCGCCCGGCGTGTGCTGTTCGCGCAGGATTTCCGCAGCGATGGCGAGGTTGCGGTACGGGTCCAGCAGCTCGCAGGGCTGCGTGTAGCGATGCGTGTGGTAGCCGAGATTGACTTGGCCGAGGCCGGCGTCGATGCGATTGGCCGGCGTGCGGGCGAGTGCCCGGCGCAGCCCCGCGCAGGCCTCGGCGCGGGTGGCGTAGCGCTGCGGCGTGCCGGCGACGTTGAGCGTCCACGGCCAGGGGATCAGACGCCCGCGCAACATGGCGCCGCTCTCCTGCAAAGCCACCGCATACAGCACTGCCGCCGGCACGTCTGCACGATGCGCCGCCAGTCGATAGGCCGGCGGCGGGACTTCCCGCGCCAGGGCGGCCAACGCCCAGCCGCCGGTGGCGAGCAGCAGCACGGCGCCGGTACAGCGGATGGCGACGCGGGATGGCCGACGCTCCCGGCCCGGAATACCTATTGCCGCTGCCATTGGCCGTTCACCTCGCGCACCACGGCCGGCAGCTCACCGGGCAGGCCGAGCGACAGCCAGCGCCCCGCATCGTGGTTGAGCGTGATGGTGCGGGCGCGCACCCTGGCCGGGTCGATGCCCGCCCGGGTGGCCCACTGCCGGATGCGCGCGTCGTCCTGACGGCTGCCGACCATGTAGAGGTCGAAGGCCGTGCCGGCCGCCTGCAACTGCTGCACGCGCTGCGCGCACGGTGCGCAGTCGGCCTTGACGAAGACCGCCAGGCGCCCGGAGCCGGTGTTGCCGGCACCCTGCGCTTTGGCGCCGGGCAGGCTCACGCGCGGCTGGCCGGGAAACAGGCGCTGCCACGCCGCGTCGTAGGCCCGCTGGTAGGCCAGCGTCTTGCCGACGCGCCGGGCCTCGGCCTGCACCTGCAACTCCGCGTAGCGCCTGCGCTCCTCCTCGCTGCGGGCCTCGATGCCCAGCGCCGTGAGCGGATCGAGCTGGGGCGAATAGACCCCGAGCGGCCCCTGCATCAGTTGCCGGTAACGCGCCCACTCCTCGGGGCGAAGCCCCCACTCCCGCGCCTGCCTCTCGTCGAGCGCGGCATCAGCGCCCGGCTGCACCTGGGTGGGCACCATGCGCGAGTTCGTCACCGGGGCCGGCTGGGCGGATGCGCCGAAAGCGGCGAACAGGACGACGGCAGCGAGCAACGGCCGCAGGTTCATGGCGACCTCCTACGGCACCGCAACGCGCTGGGTCTGGCCGTTCACCTGGAACACGCCCGCCTGCGCCTCGATGGACTGCAGTTGCCAGCCGCCCTCGGCATCGCCCTCGCGCAGCAGCCGGGCGCCCGCGAGCGAGCCCGCGGCGGTGGAGGTGATCGACAGAAAGCGTTCGCCTCCCCGCAGCTCCACGCCGAGCACCCGGAACGGCGGCTCCGGCACCTTGGGCTTCGTCGCAACCGGAGCGTGCTGGCGAGCGGCGGATGCCACCTGCCGGGTCTTCTCCAGGCGGGTTTCGATTGCGTTCACGCGCGCCTGCAGCGTCTGCAGGTCGATGGCCAAGGCTCTCGCCTCGTCGGCCTCTTCGAGGCGCGTCATCCGCTCGTCCAGCGCCTGCCGCGCGGTGGCGAATTCGGCCTGGCTGATCGGCGCCGGCCGGCGCTTGTCCGCATCGGCCTGTCGTTCGAGATCGGCCACGCGCAGGCCCAGCGCGTTGACCTGCGCATCCTGTGCGCTGCTCTGGGTCTGTTCGGCGAGCCGCGACAGGCCGACGCTGTTGACGAGTGCCACGGCACTGATGAGGACCAGCCAGAAGGCCGCGGCGACCTTGAGCCAGCGCGTGCGGGAATTGCGCTCGGCTGGCGCTTGGGGAAAAGTCATGGCTGCATCTCCTCGGGCCGGTCGGCGTCCGGCGCGGGCGTGGCGGTGCCGGGCGGGTTGGCGGAAAGGAAGGTGGGAGTACCGTGCCGGCTGAAGCAGACCTGGCGGGTCAAGTCATCGACCGACAGCTCCCAGGCGGGGCCGGCAAGGGTCAGCAAGGCATCGCGCAGCATCAGCGGGCCCAGGCGCAGGTGTGCGGCGGGCAGCGGCAGCGCGTAGAGCGATGCAGCCTCGGCCGCATCGCAGAGCCGGTAGCCCGAGCGCAGGAGCACATGGCGCATGGCATCGCCCACGCTGGCATCGAGCATGGGCGGAATCGAGACCTCCACCGCCTGCTGCAAGAGATCACGCTGCGCAGGTTCCGGCACCAGCTCGACCAGGGTGTAGCGGCCGTAGCGGGCCACCGGAACGAAACCCGGCTCCAGCGCGACGGCGGTTGGCGATGCGGCCGGCACCGCTGGCGCAGACGGCGCGGCGGTCGTGGCGCAGCCGGCGGCCATCAGGCTGCCGGCCAGCAAGCCAGCGGCGAGGGCCAGGCGGTGAACAGCGCGGATAGATGGTTGCATGGAGGGCGCTTCCCTGGAACACGGAGCGCTCACCATCGCCGCCGCTTGGCCTGCGGGCAGCAAACAAAACGCACTGGCGCCCGCCCGAATACATGGCGGGGCAGCGCCATGGACTGTCATACGCCCAAGAAAAACGGCCCCGAAGGGCCGTGGAAAGAAGCCGGCGACCCCGAGGGGCCACCGGCATGGGCACATGGATCAGACCGTGACAAGCTGCCGGGCCAGGGCGACCTCGACGGAATCACCATCCTGGTTCAGAACATCCAGGCCCGACTCGGGCACGTCGCCCGACGTGCTCTGCGACACCATGATCTTCCGGGCCATCAACCCCAGGCAGGTCATCTGCGAGGAGTTGGCGTAGCCGAGGTAGATCACGCGCACCGGCTGCTTTTGGCCGATGCGCCATGAGCGCCGGGCGGCCTGCTGCAACGAATACACGTTGTAGCCGGACTGGAGGAACACGATGGTCGGGAACTCCAGCAAGTCCAGGCCGGTTTTCACCAGCTCGGGATTGGTGATGAGCACGTCGATGCCGCGGTCCAACTGCTCGGCGATCCAGTCCTCGCGGCGGGAGGCATCCACGCTCGCGCGCAGTACCGCCACCTTGAAGCCTTCCTGCTCCAGCAGCACCTTCAAACGCGACGTGGTGTCGCGCGTGCCGGTGTAGACCGAATAGACCAGGATCTTGCGACCTTCTGCTTTCTCCTGTTTGCAGATCTCGATCAGCTCGCGTTCCTTGGGCATCACCTCCAGCTCGTTGAACTGAGCCGGAACGAACGCCAAGGTGTTGCGCGTGCGCGGATGCACCACCGTTTCCGACCGGAAGCAGCAGTCCGGCCAGGCCAGCAGCACGTTGAGGACTACACCGAGCAGCGTCGTGTCGCGCTTCGCCAGGGCCTGCTTCAGCTCCTGGGTCAGCCGACCCGCCAGATCGCGGTAGGCCGCGGCTTGCGCCGTGTCCATCGCGACTTCGCGGAACTCCTCGTCGTAGGGCGGCAGCACGTTGCCACCGATGTCCCTCAACTTGAGGAAGACGGTGAACGGCAGGACGCAACGCAGTACGCCCTTCGGACCGAAGCCCGGCGCCTTGACCGTGCGCACCGATACCTTGGTGCCCTTGGCCGTCTTGTGCGCCGTGCCGGTGCTCTCGGAATAGATGTCCTTCAAGACACCGTGATCGCGCATGAACGCCATCGCGGCCGACGTCATGCTGCCGCTCTTGGTCGGCCGGTAGCCGTCTTCGATCATCCGCCCCGGCAGGGCTCGGAACAGCAGGTGGAACAGGTCGTCGCCGTAGCCGCCCATCAGCGTGCCGGTGAGCAGCAGCGTCTTGCGCGCCTTGGCCGCCAACACCCCCATGGCCTGGCCCTGTGCGGAGCCGCCGTTCTTGTACTCGTGTGCCTCGTCGGCGATGAGCAGGTCGAACGTGCCTTGGGGAAGCTGTCTCTTGATGAACTCGGACGGCTGGTAGCCGCCTTCGCCGAAGCCGAACTCCATGTTGGCCATCGCGCGTTCCATCCGGTGGGCTTGCCGGTCCGAGAAGACCAGCTCGCCGTTGCCATCCATCAGGTTGATGAACTCGTGGATGTTGTCCCCGAGCATCGACGCGAGGAAGGCGTCACCGAACTTCTGCATCAGCTTCTGCGCGGTTACTTCGCCAATGGTGGGAATACGCTTCAGTGCCTTGAGCACGGTCGAGGACTGGTCGCTGGCGGACAGGCCTCTGGGACGGATCAACGACCACAGCGGTGCACGGCAAGGGCTGCACTTGCGGCGGGACTCCTCGGCTTCCAGCTCGACCGGGTTGATCGACTCGCCGTCCAGGTCAGTGATGACATGCCCGCAAGCCGGGCAGGCCCCCACGTCGCCGTGAGGCGTGCGCCGCCAAACGAAGACAGGCTTCCAGTGGAACCCCATCCGCATCCGCACGCGGCCCAGGACGAAGAACTCCTGGCCCTGCGCCGGCACGCCCAGCTGCTCGCGCAGCTTCAGCAGCTTGACCAGCGTGTCCGGGCCGTTGAGCACCCAGACCTTGGCGCCGGCC
>JBFHJY010000154.1:0-5711 GCA_041595655.1 Azoarcus sp. | reverse complement strand
CGCCTCGACCAGCAGCGCGTCACCGAGCGGGTCGATCTCGAACAGCCCGGTGCCGGGCTGCACCACGCCGCGGACGGTGGACACCAGTCGGCGCTATACCGTGCCGCGCACCGGGGAGCGGATCGATGAGTGCTTGACGCGGTCGGCCAGTGCACTGCTGCCTTCCTGCAGGCTGGCGAGCTTGCTCATGGTGCTTGAAAGCTGCACACGCCATTCGTTGCGCATCTTCAGTGCGACCTCCTGCTCGCGACCTTCGGCTTCGGCGATCGCCGACTGGATGCGCGAGATCTGGGCCGCTGCCTGGCTGTACTGTCCGCTGGCAATGCTCTGTTCCCGTCGCAGACGCAGTATCTCGACTTCCGACACTGCGCCGGAGGCGAGCATCGGCTGGGTGACCTTGAGTTCCTGATTGATCAGCGACAGGGTACTGCCGGCCGTTGCACGACGTGACTCCGCCTCACGCAGCTCCTGGCGGCGCTGGGTGACCTGTTGCCGGGCGATGGCCGTCTGGCCCTCGAGTTCGCTCAGACTGGTTTCGTACAGACGCCGTTCGTGTGCGGCGAGGTCGGGGGCTTCCTGCTCGACCTCCTCCGGAAACTCGAGTGGTCCGCCCTGCGTCAGCGCGGTGAGACGGGCGCCCTGCGCCTGCAGGGCCAGGTACTGCACGCGGTTCTCGCGCAGAGAGGATTCGAAGCGGGTGGGGTCGATGCGGGCGAGCATCTGGCCGGCTTCGACGATATCGCCTTCGCGCACCATCAGTTCCTCGACCACGCCGCCATCCACGCTCTGCACGATCTGCAGCTGGCGCGAGGGGATGATCCGGCCTTCGCCGCGGGTCACTTCATCCACCTCGGCAAAGGCGGCCCAGACGATGAGCGAGATGAATGCCAGCAGCGCGATGCGCAGCATCGCACGGGCGCGCAGGGGCTCCTGTTGCAGCCGAGCCCAGTCGGCGTCGTCGGCCCAATCCAGCGAGGTGTCGCGCGACGCCGGCAGGGCGCGTCCGAACAGGCGGTCGACGACCGGGCGGCCGGCCTTGCCGCCGCGCGCCGAGATGGCGCCGATGTGCTCGAAGACCTGCTGCTGGGGTGGGCGATCCATCATGCCCCCCTGCCGATGCGGCCCTGGCGCAGCGCTTCGACGACCTGCGCTTTGGGCCCGTCGGCGACGATGCGGCCGGCGTCGATGACGATGATGCGGTCGACCAGCTCGAGCAGCGAGGTGCGGTGCGTGACGATGAGCATGGTCTTGTGGTCGGCAAAGGACGCCAGCTGGCGCTTGACGTCGGTCTCGGTGGTGTGGTCCATCGACGAGGTAGGCTCGTCGAGCAGAAGGATGGCCGGGTCATGGATGTAGGCGCGCGCCAGCGCCACCGCCTGGCGCTGGCCGCCGGAGAGCGAGATGCCGCGCTCGCCGACGAGCATGTCGAAACCTTGCGGGTGGGCGTCGACGAACTCCTTGAGACCGCTGAGCCGGGCTGCCCGCAGGATCTGTTCGTCGTCGGCGAGGGGGGCGCCGAGCGTGAGGTTCTCGCGCAGCGTTCCGTAGAAAAGCGTGACGTCCTGCGAGACGTGGCCGATGCTGTGACGCAGTTCGGCCGGGTCGAGCTGGCGTACGTCGATGCCATCGACGAGCACTGCGCCGCCGGTGGGCTGGTAAAGACCGAGGATCAGCTTGGCAAGCGTGGTCTTGCCCGAGCCGACGCGCCCGAGTATGCCGACATGCTCTCCCGGCTTGATCTGCACCGAGACCCCGCGCAGCGCGTCGGTCTGCTGGCCCGGGTAGCGGAAATCGACGTCGCGCAGTTCGATGGCTCCATCGAACTGCTGACGGCTGACGAAGCTGGCGTCCTGCGGACGCTCGACCTCCTTGGCCATCATGTTGTCGAGCGACTGCAGCGCGGTGGCTGCGGTGTGGTACTGGACGAGCAGACCGGCGACCTGGCTGACCGGCATCATGGCGCGTGAGGACAGCAGGTAGCAGGCGATCAGGCCGCCCATGGTGAGCTTGCCCTCGCCGATCAGGTATACGCCGGTGACGATCACGGTCACGCTGACCATGTGCTGCACCCACAGCGAGGCATTGGTGGTGGATGCCGACATCAGCCGCAGCTTTGCGGTAGTCGAGGCCAGCAGGGCGGCGGACTGTTCCCAGCGGCGCTGCACGGTATGTTCGGCGCCCACGGTCTTGATGGTTTCGATGCCGACCAGTCCTTCGACCAGCGTCGCGTTGCGCTGTGCGCTGGCGCGGTAGGTCGTTTCGGCCAGCTCGTGCATGCGGCCCTGCACGGCCAGGGCATACAGCAGCAGCGCGGTGATGCCGATGAGGAAGGGCAGCACCAGCGGCCACGCGATCCAGCCGATGATGCCCAGGAACAGCAGCGCGAACGGCACGTCGATGAAGGACACGATGGTGGCGGAGCCGATGAAGTCACGCACCGATTCGAAGGCGCGCAGGTTGGCTGCGAACGAACCGACCGAGGCCGGGCGGTTCTCCAGCCGCATGCCGAGGACCTTCTCCATGATCGAGGCGGACAGTTTGACGTCGGCGCGACTGCCTGCGAGGTCGACGAAGTAGCCGCGCATCGTGCGCAGCGCCAGGTCGGCGAGCAGCACCACCAGAACGCCGATGGCGAGTACCCACAGCGTGTCGAAAGCCTGGTTGGGCACGACCCGGTCGTAGACGTTCATGACGAACAGCGGCATCGCCAGCGCGAAGAGGTTGACCAGCAGGGCGGCCACGAGCACGTCGCGGTAGATGCCGGCGTTCTCCCCGATTACGCCCCAGAACCAGTGGTTGCGGCGCCCGGCCTGAACAATCGGGGTGCGGGCGTCGAAACGGAATCGCGGGCGTGCATGGATGGCCCGCCCCGCGTAACGTTCGGCCAGGGTCTCGCGCGGCACCTCCACGCAGGCCTCGCCCAGTTCGGGGAACACCACCTGCGCCACGCTGCCGTCCTGATTCCAGCCGGTCAGCACGCAGGCACGATTGCCCTTGAGCAGCAGGATGGTCGGCAGGAGCAGGTCGTTGAGTCGTTCGAGCGGACCCGCGACGATGCTGGAGGACAGTCCTCCGCGGCTTGCGGCGCGCTCGAACAGCGATGGGGTGAGGGTCGCACCGTCGACCGGCAGTCCGGCCAGCGCCGCTTCCCGCGTCAGGGTGGCGCCGTGCATGCGCGCGACGATGAGAAGCGCTTCGAGCAGCGAATCGTTGCGCGAGTCGGCGGTGGCGTCAGGAGAGGTTGCCAGGGTGGCCGCTATGTCGTTCGGATTCATCACTTGATCGTTCGGGGCCTGTGGCGTTCAGCGCACTGTGCGGAGGCGTCCATCGAAATCCGCGTGATCGTTCCGGATGTCGTGGCCGGCCTGTAACTTATGGTTACGGTTCATGGTAACCGTATTGCTGGCCCGGTCAATCCGTCGATGCCGAGCTCGCACAGGCGCTGCCGGTCTTCGTCGTTGCCGACCCCTTCGGCGATCACCTGCAGGCCGATGCTGTGCGCGAGGACGCACAGTCCGTGCACGAAGGAAGCGTTGCCGCTGTCATTGGCGATGCCGTGGATGAAGGCGGTGTCGATCTTGATGTAATCAAGCCCGATGTCGTGCAGACCGCCGAGCCGGCTGAACTGGCGGCCGGCGTGCTCGATGCCGATGCGGCAGCCGAACGGCTTGAGGGCGTTGCACAGCAGGCGGAAGCGATCGATGTCGCGCACCACGCCATGTTCGGGCAGCTCGATCCACAGGCGTGCGGCGGCCTCGGTATGGGCGTGCAGGATTTCGCACAGTGAATGGATGAAGTCCGGGCTGCTCAGTGATGAGGCCGACAGGTTGACGCCGCAGGCTTGGTCGCCGGATTCAATGTGCCGTAACGCCATGCTGATGGCGATACGGTCGATGCGGGTGGTCAGCTGCAGACGTTCGGCCCACGGCATGAAGCTGCCGGCGCCATACCAGCGTCCGTTGAGTTCGAGCCGCAGCGGGGCTTCCTGGTGCAGCAGTTCTCCCTCGCAGGACACCACGGGGTAGAGGTCGAAGCGGGCGCGCTCTTCCGTCAGCGCGTGGTCGAGGGCGGAACGCCACGCGTTCATGTCGGCCAGTCCGCTGACGGCGTTGTTCGACGTCTGCGTCTCCACCGTGAGGGGCGGCTCGCGATTCTGTTCCGCCGAGGCGAGGGCGCCGTCCATGCGGCCGAGCACCTCCCCGCGGGCCTCGTGCGGGGCGAAGTCGGTGGTGCCTATGAGCAGCTGCAAGGGTGCGTCCGGCGCCTGCTCAGGCCAGGCTGCAGCGATCGGTGCGAACGCCAGCCTGAGTTGCTCGGCCAGTTGGTCAGGATTCTCCAGGCCGGGCGCGAGCAGGACGAAGTCACTGCCGTTGAGGCGTCCGCTTTCATAGCCAGGCGTCTGCTCCGCAATGCCCTTCAGGCGGCCGGCGATATCGCACAGCAGCCGATCTGCGCGAGCGTGCCCGACCCTGCGGTTGAGCTCTTCGAGATCGCAGCTGCGGATCACTGCGATGCTGCCCATGCCGGCGCGGTTGGGGTCGCCCAGCGCAGTGTCCAGCACCTTCAGGAAGTGTTCGCGGTTGAGTGTGCCGGTGAGTTCGTCGTGCTGGTTCCTGCGGCGCAGTTCTTCGAGCCGTCCGGCTTCTTCGGCAAGCATGTCGCGAACACGCGCAGACAGCGTATTCATGGCGCGCACCAGGCTGCGGAATTCGGTGGTGCGGGGCTCGTCATTGGTGACGAAGCGTCGCCCGCCGATGGCCTGGGCCTGTTCGATGACGTGGTCGAGCGGATGGAGGATGCGTTTGAGCAGAACCGTGCCCAGCAGGCCGCTGAGTATCGCGCCGGACGCAAACCACAGCAGCAGCATGAGGGTGCCGCGCCACAGCGATTCGTAGGCATAGCGGGGGTCGGAGCGCACGGTCAGTGCGCCGAACTGATGCCAGCCGTCCTGTACCTGTGCGATGCCCGCCGACTCGTGGATCGGCACCAGCTGCATGAACCAGGCCGGCACCTCGCGGATCTCCACGTCCGAAGCGCGCCGGATGATGCTGCTGCCATCCGGGGCGGTGATCGCGATCTCGCGGTAATGCCCGGTGTCGAACTGTGCGCTGACCAGCAGTTCCACGGTGACCGGGTCCTTGGGCATCTGGGTCAGTGTCAGGGCCAGTGCGCTTGCGCTGTCGGCGTTCATTACCCTCAACTGATCCGACAGATAGGCCCGAGCCGACAGGGTGCTGATGATCAGACTGCCGCCGAAGGCGAGCAGGGTCACAAGCCCGATGGCGATCCAGAGTTGTTTGATCAGTGACATGGACGGAGCTCTCCGCAATGGTGGTGCGTTGGCGCAATTGGGCGTGGTTTGACTGGCTGGGCCCGATGGCGGGCAGGGCGTGTCATCGTGCTGCCCCCGGGGGCATGCCGCGCAGGTCGATACCTTCGTTCTTCATCCGTTCGAGCACGCGACTCCAGCGTGACAGACGCGCCGTCGGGTCGGCGGATGATCGGCTCGCGCCGCCAACCCACAGTCCGGCGCCGTTGAAGCTGAACACCGGCTGCAGGTCCGGGCGGCGAGAGGCTGGCAGGATGTCGCCGATGAGATTGTCGAGTATCACCGGCTCGGCGCCGGGCCTCGCGTAATAGCCAAGCACCATGTGCGCATGGCTGAGTTTGCTGGAGGGGCCTCCAATCCGGGCGCGCACATAAATCAGTCG
>JBFHJY010000153.1:0-5714 GCA_041595655.1 Azoarcus sp. | reverse complement strand
TTCCACCGGCGGCGGCATCAAGATGATGCGCGCCATCATCCTGTACAAGCAGGCCTACCGCGAGATCGTGCGCTCACTGCACCCAAACGCCGTCTATCCGGTGCGTCTTGGCCACCAGCGCGTGTCCGAGAACATCCTGCACGCGGTGCTCGCCTTCAGCTTCCTGTACATGGTCTCCATCGTCACGCTGACGCTCGTGATGACGGCGCTGGGGGCCGATCTGGTCAGCGGCTTCTCGGCCGTGGTGGCCTGCATCAACAATACCGGACCCGGTCTGGCGCTGGTCGGTCCGGCCACCAACTACGCAGGTCTCAACGAGATCCAGATGTGGGTGTTGTCGTTCGCGATGATTCTTGGCCGTCTCGAGCTGCTGACGCTGCTGGTGGTACTGACCCCGGTATTCTGGCGCCGCTGACCCGCAGGGTCGGCAAGGCTGGCAAAAAGCGGGATAATCGGTCCTTTACGACCGTTTCCGGCCGCGCTCGTCGCGGCCCCACAGGACCGACCCCGTGAGCCGTCTCAAGAACGACACCTTCCTGCGCGCACTGCTGCGCCAGCCCACCGACTACACCCCGCTCTGGCTGATGCGCCAGGCCGGCCGCTATCTGCCCGAGTACCGCGAGACGCGTGCCCGCGCCGGCAGCTTTATGGACCTGTGCAAGAACAAGGACCTGGCCTGCGAGGTCACGCTGCAGCCTCTGGCGCGCTACGACCTCGACGCTGCCATCCTGTTCTCGGACATCCTCACAGTGCCTGACGCGATGGGACTGGGCCTCTACTTTGCCGAGGGTGAGGGCCCGCGCTTCGAGCGCCCCTTGCGCGATGAATGGGAGATCCGCAACCTCACCGCGCCGGACCCCAACATCGAGCTGCGCTACGTCATGGATGCGGTGTCCGAGATCCGTCGCGCGCTCGACGGCTCGGTGCCGCTGATCGGCTTCTCCGGCAGCCCGTGGACGCTGGCCTGCTACATGGTCGAAGGCCAGTCCTCGTCCGACTACCGCAAGATCAAGACCATGGTCTACAGCCGGCCGGACCTGATGCACCACATCCTGTCGGTCACGGCGGACGCCGTGGTGGCCTATCTCAATGCCCAGATCGAAGCCGGCGCGCAGGCCGTGATGGTCTTCGACTCCTGGGGGGGCGTGCTGTCCGAGGCCGCCTACGAGGAATTCTCGCTCGCCTACCTGCGCCGCGTGGTGGCCGGCCTGACGCGTGAGCGCGATGGCCAGCGAGTGCCCAGCATCGTGTTCACCAAGGGTGGCGGCCTGTGGATCGAGCGCATCGCCGACATCGGCTGCGACGCCGTCGGACTCGACTGGACGATGGACATCGGCCGTGCCCGTGCGCTGGTGGGTGACCGCGTCGCACTGCAAGGCAATCTCGACCCCAACGTGTTGTTCGCTCCGCCCGAGGTGGTCGCCGCCGAGGCTCGCCGCGTGCTCGATTCCTTCGGCAACCATCCGGGCCACGTCTTCAACCTCGGCCACGGCATCTCGCAGTTCACCCCGCCGGAATCGGTTTCGGCGCTGGTCGATACCGTGCATGAACACAGCCGCAAGCTGCGCGCCGGGGGCTGACCGACGACCGTCAAGCGGCGCACGATGACGATCGAAGTGTTGACTTATGCACACGATCCGGTGTTGTGCGTCGGGTATGCTGCGGAAAAATATTGGCCGCCATGCTTGTTCTGCAAGTGGCTGAAAAGTAATCAGGTTTTGATTGCGTATTGTTAAGGCAAAGTGTCGGAAATGCCGTCATTACGGCGGGTTCACGCAGTTTCGCCCAAGCTTTTCACAAAGATATCCACAGGTTTTGTGGACAAGCTAGCTAAGGTTTTCAAGGCAATGCCTTAGCGGCGGTTTCGATGGAATGAATCAGCTTTCGCCTGTAATTTCATGTATTAAAAAGGAAAAGGTTGATCAATGAAGCAGTCGGAACAGCTCGTCGCCCGTGTTGCGATTGCCGTTCCGATTCCGCAGCTATTTGATTATGAATGTGATTCCCTGTCCTTTTCGGATGTCGGTCGTTGCGTGCGCGTACCGTTCGGCAATTCCGAAAAGAATGGGGTGATCGTTGAGGTGGTGCAGGCCCAGGCGGCGGACTGCCGCGGCCTGAAGCCGGTCACACGTGTGTTGCGTGAGCTGCCGCCTCTGCCGGCCGACTGGCTGAGGCTTGCCGGCTTCGTCTCACGTTACTACCACGAGCCGCTCGGCGAAGTCATCGCGCTTGCCCTGCCTCCCGGGCTGCGTCGCTCCGATGCGGTCGACTCGGCCGCCGCCGATCCCTTCATTGCCGTCTCCGCTGCGGGCCATGCGATTCTGGCCGGCCCGCGTCGTCCCGGCCGAACGCGTGCATTGGTGGAAAACCTGCAGGGGCTTGGTGTTCTGCGCCGCAGTGCGGTGCGCGATCTGCCCGAAGGCGCTGCGCTGGCGGATGCCCTGCGCCGCGGCTGGCTGGAATTCGTGGCTGCCGACCAGCCGCCGCATACGGTTGCCGGTGCGCCGGCGCCGACCGCTGATCAGCAATCCGCGATCGACAGCGTGGCCGCGGGTTTCGGGCAGTTCGCCTGCTGGCTGTTGCAGGGGGTGACCGGCAGCGGCAAGACCGAGGTCTATCTGAGGCTGGCTGAACGCGCACTGGCCGAGGGGCGGCAGGTGTTGATGCTGGTGCCGGAGATCGCGCTCACGCCGCAGCTCGAGGGGCGCGTGGCGCAGCGCTTCCCGTTTGCCAACATTGTCAGTCTGCACTCGGCTCAGGCCGATGGTGCGCGCTCGCGCGGCTTCGTGCAGGCCATGGACGGCTGCGCCGACATCGTGCTGGGTACGCGGCTGGCGGTGTTCACGCCACTGCCTCGCCTTGGCCTGATCCTGCTCGATGAGGAGCACGACGCCTCCTACAAACAGCAGGAAGGTGTGCGCTACTCGGCACGCGACGTCGCGGTGTGGCGCGCCCACGATCGGGGCGTACCCATCGTGCTGGGCTCGGCGACGCCGTCGCTCGAAACCTGGCAGCATGCGCGGCAGGGACGTTATCGTCATGTGCGCCTGGATGCGCGAGCCGTGTCGGCAACGATGCCGACCGTGCGTTGCGTCGACACCCGGTACATCCGGCTCGACGACGGCATCAGCCCGGCGCTGCGCGACGCAGTCGGGCAGCGCCTGGAGCGTGGTGAGCAGAGCCTGGTGTTCCTCAACCGGCGTGGTTATGCGCCGGTGCTGTCATGCACGTCCTGCGGTTGGGTCAGCGGTTGCCCGCACTGTTCGGCCAAGCTCGTCGTGCACATGGCTGACCGGCGCATGCGTTGCCACCACTGCGGTACCGAGGCGCCGATTCCGCCGCATTGCCCGAGCTGCGGCAATCAGGACATCCTGCCCTTCGGTCGCGGCACGCAGCGCATCGAAGAGCGACTTGTGGCGATGTTCCCGCAGGCACGCGTGTTGCGCGTCGACCGCGATGCGGCACGCACGCGACCACAGTGGGAAGCGCTGCTGGCACGCATCGCCGCGGGTGAGGCGGACATCCTGGTCGGCACGCAGATGATGGCCAAGGGCCACGATTTCCCCCAGCTCACGCTGGTCGGCGTGATTGGTGCCGATTCCTCGCTGCATGCGGCGGATTTTCGCGCACCGGAACGGCTGTTCCAGCAGCTGATGCAGGTCGGTGGTCGCGCCGGTCGCGCCCATCTGCCGGGCGAGGTGCTGATCCAGACCGAGTTTCCGGAACATCCGCTGTACCGCCATCTGGCGCGTCACGACTTCGACGGCTTTGCCGCGCGCGAACTCGATGAACGTAGCATGGCGTGTTTTCCGCCCTTCAGCCATCAGGTGATGCTGCGCGCCGATGCGCCGGAGCTGGAGGTGGCGCTGGGTTTTCTGGTCCAGGCTCGGGACATTGCGCAGGCGATCGCGCCCGATGGGCTGCGGGTGTTCGACGCGGTACCGATGCGCATGACCCGGCTGGCGCGGCGTGAGCGTGCCCAGTTGCTGGTGGAAGCTGACCAGCGTGGCCTGCTGCAGGGATTCATCGGGGTGTGGCTGGAGCAACTTCGCGGGGTGCGTGCGCCACGCGTGCTGCGCTGGCAGATCGATATCGATCCGCTCGAGGTGTGAGTGTCTCAGCCCGCTTCGCTGCGTCCGCGTCCGGCCTGCTTGGCACCGTACAGCGCCTCATCGGCGGCGCGCAGCACCGCATCGATGTCGCTTGAGCCGTCGACACCGACTACGCCGAGACTCACCGATAGCGTGAACGAGTCCCCGTCGGCGCTGATCTGCTTGCGCGCCAGCGTCGAATGCAGCCGTTCGGTCACGTGCAGGGCCTTGTCCAACGCGGTGTCGGGCAGCAGCAAGACGAATTCCTCGCCGCCCCAGCGTCCGATCAGGTCGGCCTCGCGAAACACCTCGCGGCAGGTGGCGGCGAACACCGTCAGTGCGTGGTCGCCGATGTGGTGGCCGAAGCGGTCATTGATGGTCTTGAAATGATCCAGATCGGCCATGATCAGGCTGCTCGTGCCGCCCCTGCGGGCGAGACGGGTGATCTCTTTGGTGAGGCGTTCGGTGAAGGCGCGGCGGTTGGCGAGCCCTGTGAGCACATCGGTGGCGGCCAGATGCGTCATCTCGCGCCGCGCGGCGTCGATCTCGGAAAGCATTTCGGCCTGCTGCTGGTTGTGGCGATACAGGCGCAGTAACAGCATGACCTGCCCGGCCAGTGCCTGGAGCAATTCACCCTTCTCGGCAGTGAGCGTGCGCGGCGAGTAGTCGAGTACGCACAAGGTTCCCAGCGGATGGCCTTGATCGCTCTCGAGCAGCGCGCCGGCGTAGAAGCGCAGGCGGGGTTTGCCGGTGACCAGCGGATTGTCGGCGAAGCGCGCGTCCTGCGTGGTGTCCGGAACCACGAACAGGCCGGGTTGCAGGATCGCGTGGGCGCAGATCGAGACGTCCAGCGGTGTCTCGCGCACCCCCAGACCGATCTCGGACTTGAACCACTGGCGGTCGCGGTCGACGAAATTGATCACTGCGATCGGCGCATTGCAGATGTGGGCCGCGATGCGCGTCAGGGCGTCGAAGCTCTCCTCCGGCGGCGTGTCCAGGATGCCGTAGGCGTGCAGGGCAGCGAGGCGCTCGTCCTGGCCGGGTGGAGTCGGTGCGCGGCTCATGCGTGGTCTCCTGCCGGCCACAGCCAGGCTGCGCCGCGCACCCCCGACGCGTCGCCATGGGCAGCCGGCATCAAACGCGTGGTGACGACGTCTGAAAACACCCACTCGCCCCATAGCCGCGGCACGTTGCAGTACAGCCGTTCGAGCTGCGAGAGGCCACCACCGAGCACGATCACCTGCGGGTCGAGCACGTTGATGATTCCTGCCAGCGCGTGCGCCAGGCGCCGTTCATAGCGTTCCATCGTGGCCTCGCTGCATTGCCCTCCCAGCTCAGCCTCGGCCGCGATCTCGCGCGGGCTCAGGCTCAGACCGGTAAGACGTCTGTGTTCTGCGGCCATGCCGGGTCCGGAAAGGTAGGTCTCGATACACCCGGCGCGACCACAGTAGCATTGCGGCAAGGGAAGATCATCCGCGCCGGGCAGCGGCAGCGGGGTGTGGCCCCATTCGCCGGCAATGCCGTTGGCGCCGCGCAACAGCTGCCCGTCGATGACGATGCCGCCGCCCACGCCGGTGCCGAGGATCACGCCGAACACGACCGGCGCGCCCGCGCCGGCGCCAT
>JBFHJY010000152.1:0-5716 GCA_041595655.1 Azoarcus sp. | reverse complement strand
GTCGGATCGCGCGAGGGAGCTACCGACCCGGAAGCCGCGTTGAATTGCATCCGAAACTGGAACGAGCGCAAGAGGCAGACCATGACGTCCGACCACGTGCGGATCGCCTGGATCCGGCTTATCGATGAGGGATGGTTGCAGCAGACCAAGCAGAGCCACGCTGAGAAGCAAACCGGAGAGCTGTTCTGCTGACAGCGCCAACCAAGGCCACCGAAGCAAAAAGCCCGACCTTTCCAGGTCGGGCTTTTTGCTTGGTATCCATGGTGGACCGAAGGAGGATCGAACTCCCGACCTCTGCATTGCGAACGCAGCGCTCTCCCAGCTGAGCTATCGGCCCGTGAAGGCGCGCATTATAGCGACGCCCCAAAGGTTTGGGAAGTATTCCTCAGGTCTCGTCGGCCGCGCCGGAGCCGGTGGCGGCGCGGCCGAGGCGATCGGTGACGGCTTGCCAGTCGGGCGTGGCGGGCGGGGCTTCGACGAGGATCAGGTCGGCGCCGAGCGCGTCAAGCCTACGCAGGCTGGCGTAGAGGTCGTGGGCGTAGCCGGCGGGGTCGTGTGGGGCGGGGAGCCAGTGGAAGGCGGGTTGCGGGGCGGCACTGCGCGCCAGTACGGCGATACGGCCGGGGCGGGCAGCCAGCTCGGCGGCAAGACCTTCGGCCGGCACCAGCATGAGCGGCGTGCGTGGGGCGTAGTGGGCGGCGAGCGCGCCTGACACGCGCGGGGTGTCGCCCTGCTCTTCTTCGCGCAGGCGCGGGCGGCGGCCGATGACGGCGGCGATGGCGTCTGCCGAGATGGCGCCGGGGCGCAGCAGCACGGGCGCGTCGCCCGACAGATCGAGGATGGTCGATTCGATGCCGACTTCGCAGGCGCCGCCATCGAGCACGACCGGTACCTTCTCCCCCAGTTCTTCGACTACATGTTGCGCGGTTGTCGGGCTGATGCGGCCGAAGCGATTGGCGCTGGGGGCGGCGATGCCGGAATCGAAGGCGCGCAGCAGCGCCAGTGCGACCGGGTGGCCCGGCACGCGCAGGCCGACAGTGTCCTGCCCGCCGGTGACTTCATCGGGCACGTCAGATGTGCGGCGCAGGATCAGCGTCAGCGGGCCGGGCCAGAAGGCATTTGCCAGCGCGATGGCGTCCTTCGGGATGGCACGGGCCCACTGCGGCAGGTGTTCGGCCGAAGGCAGGTGCACGATCAGCGGATGGTCGGCCGGGCGGCCCTTGGCGGCAAAGATGCCGCGCACGGCGGACGGGTTGAGCGCGTCGGCGGCCAGGCCGTAGACGGTCTCGGTGGGCATGCCGACGAGGCCGCCGGCGCGCAGCGCGTCGGCCGCACGGGCGATGTTTTCCGGCGTCGCCTGGAAAACGCTCATTCGTCGGTGATGCCGATGGCAGCGCGGGCGCGCAGGGCGCGCTCGAAGACGTCGGCCGCGTCGGTGCCGATGACCGTGAAGTGGCCCATCTTGCGGCCGTGGCGGGCGTGGTGCTTGCCGTACAGGTGCAGCAGCAGGCCCTGCTCGCGGTGCAGCACGGCCCAGTCGGGCTCGCGGTAGCGGTCGCCGTCGTACCACAGGTCGCCGAGCAGATTGACCATGACGGCACAGGAGTGCTGGCGCGGCTCGCCCAGCGGCAGGCCGGCGAGCGCCCTGACCTGCTGCTCGTACTGGCTGGTGACGCAGGCGTCGATGGTGTGGTGGCCGCTGTTGTGCGGGCGCGGCGCCATCTCGTTGACCACCAGTTTTCCGCCGGTTACGAAGAACTCGACGCCCAGCGTACCGATGTAGCCGAGCTTTTCGGCAATGGTGGCGGCAGCCTGCTGCGCTTCGCCGGCCAGCGCGGCATCGACCCGCGCGGGGGCGATGGTGACGTCGAGGATACCGTTGCGGTGGCGGTTCTCGCCGGTCGGGAAGCACTGCACGCTACCGGACTCGTCACGCGCCAGCACGACGGACACCTCGCAGTCGAGCGGCAGCATCTTCTCCAGCACGCATTCGTCACCGAACTGGTGGAAGGCATGCAGCGCCTCGGGGTGATCGGCGACGCGGGCCTGACCCTTGCCGTCGTAGCCGAAGCGGGCGATCTTGAGGATGGCCGGGAACAGCTCGGCCGGCGCGTTGCGCACGTCGTCGTCCGAGCGGATGACGGCAAACGGGCCGTGCGGCAGACCGTGCTCGGCGAGGAAGGTCTTCTCGCGGATGCGGTTCTGGCACACCGCCACGGCGTCCGCGCGCGGATGCACCGGGATGAACTTGGAGAGGTATTCCAGCGTGGCGGCCGGCACGTTCTCGAACTCGGTGGTGACGGCGGCGCATTCGTCGGCGAGGCGGTCGAGCGCGGCGAAATCCTCGTAGGCGGCGATCAGATGATGATCGGCGATGAGTCCGGCCGGGCTGCGCGGATCGGGGTCGAGCACCCACACCTTGAAGCCCATCTCGTGGGCGGCGGCAACGAAGAAACGGCCGAGCTGGCCGCCGCCGAGCATGCCGAGGGTGGCGGGTGGCAGGATCATTGCGGCTCCAGCTTCATGGCCAGCACGGTCTGCGTCTGGCGCTCGCGGAAGTCGGCGAGCTTCCGTGCCAGCGCGGCGTCTTCATTTGCCAGCAGCGACACCGCAAACAGTCCGGCGTTGGCCGCGCCCGCTTCGCCGATGGCGAAGGTCGCGACCGGAATGCCCTTGGGCATCTGCACGATGGACAGCAGCGAATCCTGACCCGACAGCGCCCTGCTCTGCACCGGCACACCCAGCACCGGCAGCGTGGTCTTGGCGGCCACCATGCCCGGCAGGTGCGCGGCACCGCCGGCACCGGCGATGATGGCCTTGAGACCGCGCGCTCGGGCGCTCTCGGCGTATTCGAACATCAGGTCGGGGGTGCGGTGGGCGGAGACCACGCGGGCTTCATACGCCACGCCGAAGTCGTCCAGCATCTTCGCCGCAGCCTGCATGGTGGGCCAGTCGGAATTCGAGCCCATGATGATGCCGACGACGGGTTGTTGTTCGTTCATGTTCATCCCTTGGCGCGCAAGCTGCGCTCGGCTGACTCGAGGGTGTTTTCGAGCAGCATGGTGATGGTCATCGGGCCGACGCCGCCGGGTACCGGCGTGACCAGCGCGGCCACTTCGGATACCGATGCAAAATCGACGTCGCCACACAGCTTGCCGGCCTCGGGGCCGGATTCGATGCGGTTGATGCCCACGTCGATGACGACCGCGCCGGGCTTGACCATGTCGCCCGTGACGAAGCGGGCCTTGCCGACGGCGGCCACGACGATGTCGGCGCGGCGCGTGTGGAAGGCCAGATCACGCGTCCTGGAGTGGCACACGGTGACGGTGGCGCCGGCATTGGTGAGCAGCATGGCCATGGGCTTGCCGACGATGTTGGAGCGGCCGATGACGACCGCCTCGGCGCCCTGCAGCTGCACGCCTTCGGCCTCGAACATCTTCATCACGCCGTGCGGCGTGCACGGGATGAAGCATTCACGGCCCTGCGACAGCAGGCCGACGTTCTCGGCGTGGAAACCGTCGACGTCCTTCTCCAGCGCGATGGCTTCGAGCACGGCCTGTTCGTCGAACTGCGGCGGCAGCGGAAGCTGCACGAGGATGCCATGCACGGCCGGATCGGCGTTGAGCGCCGCAATGTGATCGAACACCTCGTCCGGCGCGACGTCGGTCGGATAGTCGAACTTCAGCGAACGGATGCCGGCCTTCTCGCAGGCGGCAACCTTGTTGCGCACGTACACCGCCGACGCCGGGTTGCCGCCAACCAGGATCACGGCGAGGCAGGGTTCGGTGCCACGCGCCTTGAGCGCACCGGCGCGGGTGGCGATTTCGTCACGCACGCGGTCAGCGAGCGCCTTGCCATCGAGAATGCGGGCCGTCATGGATGCCGGAGCTCCGAAAAAGGGCGTGATTTTACAGCAGCATCAGCGGCTTGTGCGAATGCCGCCCGGCTCAAAGCCGCGGACACTTCAGGCCGACCTGATCGACGTCGCCCTTGTCGTCGGTATGGCGCACGGTCAGCTCGAAAGCGCCGATGCGCACGCGGTCGCCCTCCACCGGATGACGGCCAAGGCGCCGCGCAATCAGCGCGCTCAGCGCCAGCGACCCCTCACCCGGCTCCAGCACCAGGCCGTAGGCCATCGCCAGATCGTCGGCGAGGCAATCGGCCGACACGGTGAATTCACCGAAGAAGGCGGCGTTGACGGACAATTCATCGTCGCGACCGGCCTTGAAGGCACGCGCCAGCCGCTCAGCCAGGGCCTCGGGGGCAATCAGCCAGGCCGAATCCCCTTCCTGCAAGCGCGTATCGGCATCCAGCGCGATCAGCTTGCCTCCTCGTAGCACGGCGGCGCAACGCACCTCCTCGCCGCCTTCGGCACGCATCAGGTCGTCCGGATGCACGCCGTCCGCCCGCGACTTGCGGCCGACTCCGTACTCCATCAGCTCAAGCGACACGCGGTCGCTGACCCATACCTCGATGCGGTCGACCGGTTCGTCGCGCGGCGGCACCACCACACCGAGCGCGCGCGCCGCCGCAGGCACCGTCGCGCCCTGCACCAGCAGCGATACCAGCACCACGGCAAAGGCCACGTCGAACATCAGCCCGGATTGCGGCACCCCCATGATCAGCGGGTACATCGCCAGCACGATGGGCACCGCGCCGCGCAGACCCACCCACGATACGTAGGCCAGCTCGCGCCCTGAAAAGCGGAACGGCAACAGGCACGACAGCACCGCCAGCGGGCGTGCAACGAACATCAGGAAGGCGGCCATCGCCAGCGACAGCGGCGCGTGTTCGATCAACTGCGACGGCGTCACGAGCAGACCCAGGGTCAGGAACATTCCCGCCTGAGCCAGCCAGGCCAGACCGTCCATCACGCGCAGCACATGCTCGGTTGCATGCGAACGCCGGTTGCCGACGACCAGCCCGGCCAGATAGATGGCAAGGAAGCCGCTACCGCCGACGCTGTTGGTCGCGGCGAAGATCATCAGCCCGCCCGACAGGATCAGCAGCGAGTAGAGACCCTCCGCCAGGCGCAACCTGGACAGCAGGCGCGCCAGGATCCAGCCGCCGACACCACCGGCGGCGAGCCCCAGCGAAAACTGCTGCAGCAGCGCCAGCGCGACCGACAGCGGCCCGCTTTCGCCGGGGGTCATGACCGCATCGACCAGCACGGCGACCAGCAGGATGGCCATCGGGTCGTTGGCACCGGACTCGATCTCCAGGGTGGCCTTGACCCGGTCATTCAGTCGCACCCCGCTGTTACGCAGCAGCGCGAAAACCGCCGCGGCATCGGTCGAGCCGACGATGGCGGCGAGCAGCAGGCCGAGCCGCCAATCGACCTCGAACAGCCAGATCGCGAAGGCGCCGAGCAACAGCACGGTGGCCACCACGCCCCAGGTCGCGAGCACCGCGGCAGGCTTGAAGGCCACCTTGAAGGTCGCCAGACGGGTACGCAAACCGCCGTCGAGCAGGATCACCGCCAGCGCGAGCTGCCCGACGAACATGGCGCTGCCGAAGTCATCGAACTGGATGCCGCCGATGCCCTCCTCTCCCGCCAGCATGCCGACGATGAGGAACAGCAGCAGCAGCGGCATGCCGATGCGCGCCGAGAGCGTGCTTGCCAGCACACTGACGAACAGCAGCAGCGCAAGCAGCAGCAGGATGGTATTGATGTAGTCCATGCGGGCGCGATGAAGCCGGGGGCGATCCGTTCGAC
>JBFHJY010000151.1:0-5725 GCA_041595655.1 Azoarcus sp. | reverse complement strand
ACCGTTTCCGAATCCGCCGTGACCTTGCGCAGCGGGTTCTTGCGCGAGTGGTACATGGTCGTCGCCATGGCCATCGGCGTGGGCATGAAGGTCTGCACCTGGTCGGGGCGGAAGCCGTTCTTCTTCAGCCACAGCGCGAGGTTCACCATGTCCTCGTCGGTGCTGCCGGGATGCGCGGCGATGAAGTACGGCACCAGATGCTGCTTCTTGCCGGCCTCGGCCGAGTACTTGTCGAACAGCTTGCGGAAGGCGTCGTAGGTGCCGATGCCCGGCTTCATCATCTTGGAGAGCGTGGCTTGCTCGGTGTGCTCGGGCGCGATCTTGAGCAGGCCGCTGACATGGTGCGTCACCAGTTCCTTGACGTACTCGGGCGAGCGCACGGCGAGGTCGTAGCGCAGACCGGAGCCGATGGTCACGCGCTTCACGCCCGGCAACGCGCGTGCCTTGCGGTACAGCGAGATCAGCGGCGCATGGTCGGTATTCAGGTTCTCGCAGATGCCCGGATAGACGCAGGACAGGCGGCGGCACGACTGTTCGATCTTCGGGTCCTTGCAGGCCATGCGGTACATGTTCGCGGTGGGGCCACCCATGTCCGTGATGTGGCCCTTGAAGTCGGGCATGCGGTCGCGGATGTCCTCGATCTCGTGGAGGATGGACTCTTCCGAGCGGCTCTGGATGATGCGCCCCTCATGCTCGGTGATGGAGCAGAAGGTGCAGCCACCGAAGCAGCCGCGCATGATGTTGATCGAGAACTTGATCATGTCCCACGCCGGGATGCGCGCCTTGCCGTAAACGGGGTGCGGCGCCCGGGCATACGACAGGCCGTAGACGAAATCCATCTCCGGCGTGGTGAGCGGGATCGGCGGAGGGTTGAGCCACACGTCCCGCCGGCCCGGCCCCTCGCCGTGCGCCTGCACCATGGCGCGGGCGTTTCCGGGGTTGGATTCGAGGTGGAACACGCGCGAGGCGTGGGCGTACATCACCGGATCGGCGCTGACCTGCTCGAACGCCGGCAGGCGGATGACGGTCTTCGCGCGTGCGCTGCGACGCGTGGCGACACGCTCGGCCAGCGGCACGATGCGCACCGGCTGCTCCACGCCTTGCGTGGCGCAGGCCGCGCCCGTCTGCGTCGGCAGTTCCATCGCATACGGATCGGCATGCGGCTCGATGCGCCCGGGGCGGTCGAGCGCCAGCGAATCGACCTCGGCCCAGTCCTCGCCCGGCAGCCAGCCCGGCCTGACCATGAAGGCCGTGCCGCGCAGATCGCGGATTTCCTTGATGTCCTCGCCGGCGTCAAGGCGATGCGCCAGGTCGACCAGCGCTCGCTCGGCGTTGCCGAAGATCAGCAGGTCGGCCTTGGAGTCCGGCAGCACCGAGCGGCGCACCTTGTCCGACCAGTAGTCGTAGTGCGCAATGCGGCGCAGGGATGCTTCGATGCTGCCGATGACGATGGCTGCATCCGGATACGCCTCACGCGCACGCTGGGCATACACCGTGACGGCGCGGTCTGGCCGCTTGCCGGCCTCGGCGTCCGGCGTGTAGGCGTCCTCCGAGCGGATCTTCCGGTCCGCCGTGTAGCGGTTGACCATCGAATCCATGTTGCCGGCGGTCAGGCCGAAGAACAGCCTGGGCTTGCCCAGCGCGCGGAAGGGCTCGGCGCTGGTCCAGTCGGGCTGGCTGATGATGCCCACCCGGAAACCCTGCGCCTCGAGCAGCCGCCCGATCAGCGCCATGCCGAAACTGGGGTGGTCCAGATAGGCATCGCCGGTGACCACGATGACGTCGCACTGATCCCAGCCGAGCGCATCCATCTCCTTGCGCGACATCGGCAGGAAGGGCGCGGGGCGGGAAGGCGGACGGGCACGCGCGTCGATGCGCGGGGGAGGACTGCGGTCGGGAAGCACGAAAAGGCCTGCTGCGGGATTCAAGGCCGTGATTCTACGCAGGTTTTCCCTGCCGTACGAACATCACCGCGCCGGCGCGAAGCCTTCAGCCACCGTCGCCGAAGAGGTGCCCGAAGATGCGGGCACCACCGACGTAAGTGCCGATGGCCGAGCCCAGCGTGGTGAACAGGAACACCAGCAGCACACGCGAGACGCGGTTTTGCCACCAGCCCTTCCAGTGCATGACGTCGCGGCGCAGTGTGGCGAAATCCCCGACCTGCGGCTTGCGCAGGAAGATCTCGGTGGCGGCGGTGACGAAGCCGATGCCGATGGTGGGGTTGAGCGAGGTCAGCGGCGCGCCGACCGCCGCGGCGAGGATGGTCAGCGGGTGCGCCAGCGCGACGATGCCGCCCAGCGCGGCCAACCCGCCATTGATGAGCACCCAGTCGACCACCATCTGCATGCCGACGTCGGTGTTGCGCGAGAAGCCGATGATGAAGCCGGCCAGGATCACGGCCACGATGACCCACGGCAGCACCCTGGGCCAGCGCGCGCGCGGCGGCGCCTGCTCCAGTTCCGCAATGACGGCCTCGGGCGCCGGTTCGGTTGCGGCCAGATGCCTCTCGATGCCGGCCAGATGGCCGGCGCCGACCACTGCCAGCACGCGCCCGCTGCCACGCTCCGCCGCCAGCCGGCGCAGATGCGCGGCCATGTAGCGGTCGCGCTCCTCGATCACCGGGCGGTACAGCGATTCGGACTGCTCGGCGAATTCACTGAAGGTCGATTCGAGCATGTCGCCCTGTTTCAGGCGCTCGATCTCGGCCTCCTCGATCTTCTCGCGCGTGAGCACGCTGGAGAGCAGGCCGCCGACCAGCTCGGTGCGGCGCCACCACGGAATCGAGGCATAGGTGCGGCGCAGGGTCAGGCCGATGTCGCGGTCGATCAGCGCCAGCGGCAGGCCGCGATCCAGCGCGCCGTCGATGGCGGCGCGCAGTTCCGCACCGGGCTCGATGCCGTACTGCTCGGCAATGCGTAGCTGATAGGCGCCCAGCGCAAGGCTGGCGGCCACCATCGCGACCTGACGGTTCCTGACCACGCTGAACAGATCGAGCCGACTGATCGCATCCGGATCGAGCATGGCGCGCTGACGGCTTTCACACAGCTCGACGGCAACCGCGTCGAAGGACTCGCTGGCAAGCAGATCGCGCACGGCCTGGACACTGGCAGGAGAAACGTGGGCCGTGCCGAGCAGCACGATTTCGACATCCCCGATACGCACGATGCGGTGAGGCTCGGAAGCGAGGCGTTCTTGCATGGAATTGGCCGACGTTTGGATTCAGCGCGCCATGCTATCAGAGCAGGACAGCAACGGCGTTCAGGCTGCCCTGCTGAAACAAGAAAGCCCCTCTCACCCCCGGATGCAACAGGCCGCAGCCCGCACGGCGCCTGACCCGGAAAACCGCAGGCAAGATCTGTTCGGGCCGGAGCAGGCTCCCACTGAACCCGGGGAATTTCCATAAGTTTAGCTTATTGGCTCATAACCAGCTCTTTGAAAACAAAGACTTTCATACACACAAAAGAAACTTTTATGTTTCAATTCGGCCTCACAAGCCTTACAGGTTCCTTACAAGAACCGATGGGCGACCGCCAGACGGGCAGAATTTCTCCCGCCTGGCGGCAACCGGAACGATCCGCGCCACCTACCCGGTGACCACGGATCCGCCCGCAGACGGCCAACCCGCCTGCGCATCGCCGGGAGGCGACAGCGAACCGGGAACTCCCGGACCGGCCACTGTCCTCGACCGCAGCAGTCGTTCCCCCGCCAGCGTGCGGGCGCACGTCTCCTGGGGTCAGAGTCCGGGGCCAGACACAACATAAAAATGATTTCCCGCGTCACGTCACGCGGGAAGCACGCGGAAGAGTGATCAACGGCGCGCCCCGGGGCCGCCAGATGCAATGACAGGCCGGGCAACCGGCCGACCCATTGACGCAAGGAGATTCATCCAATGTCATCGAGCAACCAAACGGGCACCCTCGACGCGGGTGTCATCCAGGGCGGCAGCGCCACGTCCGGCACGTCCGGCGGCAAGGCCGTCCACATTCCGGAGGTCGAGAAACTCGAACTGCCGGACATGTCCCCTCTCAGCATGTTCAAGCACTTCGGTCCGGGCATGCTGCTGATGATGACCGGTATCGGCACCAGTCACCTGGTGACCGCCCCGGTCGCCGGCGCCACCTTCAGCTACGCGCTGATGTGGTCGGTGCTGCTGGCCTTCGTGATCAAATACTACGGCTTCCAGATGTCGTTCCGCTTCACCAATGCCACCGGCAAGTCGGTGATGGACGCCATGTGCACCACCAAGGGCAAGTGGGCGATCTGGTACGTATTGTTCATCACCATCGCGCAGTGTGCGATCGGCCAGGCCTCGCGTGTCGTCGCCGCCGCCGCGGTGATGTTCTTCCTGTTCACCGAGCACCTCGGCTGGGGCTTCCAGCTGTGGCAGTACGGCGTCTTCGTCGGTCTCTCCAGCTGCGCGCTGGTGCTGTCGGGCCAGTACAAGGCGCTCGAGAACGCCACCAAGTTCCTCGTCATCGCACTGGTGGTCACCACCCTCATCGTGTTCTTCTGGAACCCGCCGAGCCTCGAGGTGTACAAGTTCTTCATCGCGCCGCATCCGGAATTCGGCTACATGCCGCCGGGCTCGCTGCTGTTCCTGGCCGCCTTCCTGGGCCTGCTGCCGACCGGCATGGACGTGGCGCTGCAGTCGTCCGAGTGGGGCAAGGCCAAGAAAGCCGGCCTGCCGATGCTGCGCAAGACGCTGGAAGAGAACGGGGTCGCCGGCAAGTTCGACTCGTTCAACCCGCGCAAGGAAGACCTCACGGTGCACATGGATCGTCTGAGTCCGCACGCGCAGGAATACTGCCGCCGCTGGTTCAAGATCGGCAACATCGACTTCGCCGTCGGTCACTGGGTGTCGTTCGGTATCGCCGCCATCTTCATGATGCTGGCCGCCATGTACCTGTACCCGACCGAAGTGAAGGGCGCGGCCGTCATGGGCACCCTGGCCAAGATGTTCACCGAGTCCATCGGCCCCGGCATGATGTATGTCTTCATCATCGGCGCCTTCGCCGCCTGCTACTCGACTGCCATCAACTACTTCGACGGCTGGCCGCGTGTGGTCGGCGCCTGCTGCCGCAACCTGTTCCGCAAGACCGCGGACCTGTCCGGCATCGAGGACCCCACCCCTGAAGCCAAGAAGTCGCTTGCCTCCGAGTACAACATCTGGCGCATGACCATGATGTACTCGCTGGTCGGCTCCTCGGCCATCATCTACGGTTTCGAGAAGCCCGTGATGCTGGTGCTGATCGCCTCCGCGATGACCCTGCTGTTCTCGCCGGTGATCTTCTACTACGTGTTCTCGTTCTGCCTGAACGTGATCAAGAAGACCGATAAGGTCTACTACCCGAGCGCCCTGGTTCGCACCGCCTCGTGGGTCACGCTGGTGCTGTTCACGCTGGCCACCGGCCTGGCGATGTACTCGCAGCTCGGCAAGTTCTTCAAGTAATTCCGCACTGGGGCCATGCCCCGACAGCATGATCCGGCCCCGGGGTTCGCCCCGGGGCTCTTTTTTTGGCGCGACGGGTCATCCTTCGCCGCCACTCGCCCGCCCGTCCGGCAGACCTGAGTACCGGCACGGACAGCGCGGTTTTGTTGCACAATCAGAAGCTGATACGCAGCCGCGAATCGACCCAGACAAGGACCGCCATGGGCGTCATCACCAAAAACATCCTGACCGGCCTGATCACCCTCCTGCCGATCACGCTGACCGTCTACCTGCTGT
>JBFHJY010000150.1:0-5744 GCA_041595655.1 Azoarcus sp. | reverse complement strand
GTCTTGCCCGAGCCGGTCACGCCGAGCAGGGTCTGGTACATCAGTCCGTCGGAGATTCCCTCCACGAGCTTTTCGATGGCTGCCGGCTGGTCGCCGGCCGGCGGAAACGGCTGGTGCAGACGGAAGGGACTGCCCTCGAAGGTGATGACGCTATCCGTGCCCGTGGGGCTTGTCATGGTAAACTCTTGCTCCTGTGCGCGGGTCGCTGAACGTCAATTCCGGAAGGAATTGCGGGACGGCCCGAACCGCCGATTATTTCGCAAATCGCCGCTCAAGGCACGGTTCCATGACCCCGGCACCACCACCGGGTTCCCGTCTTGCGGCACAACACTCAAAGGGAATGGACATGTCAGCATCGATCTTCGCCAACGTCGAAATGGCGCCGCGCGACCCCATCCTGGGTCTGACCGAAGCCTTCAACGCCGATACGCGCAGCGAGAAAGTGAACCTGGGCGTCGGCGTGTATCAGGACGACAACGGCAAGATTCCGCTGCTGGCCTGCGTGAAAGCGGCCGAGAAGGCCCGCGTCGAAGCCGGCCTGCCGCGCGGCTACCAGCCCATCGAAGGCCCCGCCTCCTACAACGGCGCGGTGCAGGCCCTGCTGTTCGGCGCCGACGCCGAAGTGGTCAAATCCGGCCGCATTGCCACCTTCGAGACGCTGGGCGGCACCGGCGCGCTGAAGGTCGGCGGCGACTATCTCAAGCGCCTGCTGCCCGAAGCGGTGATGTACATCTCCGACCCGAGCTGGGAAAACCACCGCCAGGTATTCGAGTCCATCGGCTTCACAGTCGAAACCTATCCGTACTACGACCCGGCCACCCGCGGCGTGAACTTTGCCGCCATGATCGCCAAGCTCAAAGACCTGCCCGCCGGCTCCATCGTGCTGCTGCACGCCTGCTGCCACAACCCGACCGGCGCCGACATCACCGAAAGCCAGTGGGGTGAAGTGGTCGAAGCCTGCCGCGCCAACAAGCTCGTGCCCTTCCTCGACATCGCCTACCAGGGTTTCGCGGACGGCCCCGAGCAGGACACCGCGGCCGTGCGCATGTTTGCCGACAGCGGCATGCAGTTCGTCGTCGCCAGTTCCTTCTCGAAGAACTTCTCGCTGTACGGCGAGCGCGTCGGCGCCCTGTCCATCGTCACCGAGAGCAAGGAAGAAGCCGGCCGCGTGCTGTCGCAGGTCAAGCGCGTGATCCGCACCAACTACTCCAACCCGCCGACCCACGGCGGCGCCGTTGCCGCAGCCGTGCTGTCCTCGCCGGATCTGCGCAAGACCTGGGAAGAAGAACTGGCTGCGATGCGCAACCGCATCCGCGACATGCGCACCGCACTGGTCGAGAAACTCAAGGCCGCCGGCGTGCAGCAGGACTTCTCCTTCGTCACCGACCAGCGCGGCATGTTCTCCTACACCGGCCTGACGCCGGAACAGGTCGACCGTCTGCGCGAGGAGTTCGGCATCTATGCCGTCAAGTCTGGCCGCATCTGCCTGGCCGCACTGAACAGCCGCAATATCGACTACGTCGCCAAGGCCATCGCCACGGTCGTTCAGTAAGCCGCATCGTTTCTTGACCACAAGCCGCGCATTGCCTAAAATGCGCGGCTCTGTTCCCCGATAGCTCAGTTGGTAGAGCAACGGACTGTTAATCCGTGTGTCCCTGGTTCGAGCCCAGGTCGGGGAGCCAAAATACCGCGTTGCGCCGAAATCCGGCGGGACGCATGCAAGATCATTCGCTGCACCCGTTTATTCCCCGATAGCTCAGTTGGTAGAGCAACGGACTGTTAATCCGTGTGTCCCTGGTTCGAGCCCAGGTCGGGGAGCCACAAAGACGAAAGGCCGATCCACATGGATCGGCCTTTCGTCTTTGTGCGGACGATCGACGCCGCCCTTCTCCTCCACCAGTTCCGCTCAGTGGAACTGCTCCTCCTCGGTCGAGCCGGCCAGCGCGGTCACGCTCGACCTTCCGCCCTGGATGACGGTGGTCACGTCGTCGAAGTAGCCCGTGCCGACCTCCTGCTGGTGCGACACGAAGGTGTAACCCCGCTCGCGGGCGGCGAACTCGGGTTCCTGTACCTTCTCGACGTAGGCCGTCATGCCGCGGCGAGCGTAATCGTGCGCCAGGTCGAAGGCGTTGAACCACATCGAGTGGATGCCCGCCAGCGTGATGAACTGGTACTTGTAACCCATCGCGCCCAGCTCGCGCTGGAACCTGGCGATGGTCGCGTCGTCGAGGTTCTTCTTCCAGTTGAACGACGGCGAGCAGTTGTAGGCCAGCATCTTGCCCGGATGCGCGCGCTGCACGGCTTCGGCGAAACGCCTGGCGAAATCCAGATCCGGAGTGCCGGTTTCGCACCACACCATGTCGGCGTACTCGGCGTAGGCCACGGCGCGCGACACGGCCTGATCGAAGCCCTTGTAGGTGCGGTAGAACCCTTCCGGCGTGCGCTCTCCGGTGACGAAGGGCTTGTCGTTCTCGTCATGGTCGCTGGTCAGCAGGTCGGCCGCTTCGGCGTCGGTGCGCGCGATCACCAGCGTCGGCACGCCCATCACGTCGGCGGCGAGACGCGCTGCGATCAGCTTCTGGTTGGCCTCGTTGGTCGGCAGCAGCACCTTGCCGCCAAGGTGGCCGCATTTCTTCACGGAGGAAAGCTGGTCCTCCCAGTGCACCCCGGCTGCGCCGGCGCGGATCATCGCCTTCATCAGCTCGAAGGCATTCAGCACGCCACCGAAGCCAGCTTCGGCATCCGCCACGATCGGCGCGAAATAATCGACGTAGCCCGGGTCGCCCGGATTGACGTCCTTGCTCCACTGGATCTGGTCTGCACGCTGGAAGGTGTTGTTGATGGCCTCGACCACCTGCGGCACCGAATTGACCGGATACAGCGACTGGTCGGGGTACATCGCGCCATAGGTGTTGTTGTCTGCCGCCACCTGCCAACCGGAGAGGTAGATTGCCTTAACACCGGCCTTTACCTGCTGCATGGCCTGCCCGCCGGTGAGAGAGCCGAGGCAGTTTACATACGGCGTCTCGGTAACGAGCCTCCACAGCTTCTCTGCCCCGACACGGGCAAGCGTGCTCTCGGGCTGGATCGAGCCGCGCAGGCGCACGACATCTTCAGCGGAATACGCGCGCTTGATGCCCTTCCAGCGGGGATTGGTTGCCCAGTCATGCTTCAGGGCGGCGATCTGCTGCTCTCGGGTCGGGGTCATGGCGAACTCCTTCAGGCCGGTTGTCTATCCGGAAGGTCAGGTCTTCGCCGGCACCAGCCCACGCCCCCTTGTCTTCCGCGTCCGCCACCGGCATCAGACCGGCAACGCGTGGAAACAGTATAGGAAGATTGCGGCGGCGCAACAATAACTCTTATATAAGATATAAGATTTTTCTTTTGATTATTTTTCAACATCTTGCACGCCTTCTCCCGCACTGCGAAAAGCTGTTTGACTTGGCGAAACACAACTCATGCGACCAGATCCCCGCATCGCAGCGCGGCCCCTCACCTGACCACATCGATCATCCACGTACTCCAGACAGCAACTCGCGCATATGGCAAGCTGGCTACCTTGGGAACGTGGGTCGCACTCCGGAGAACACCATGCAAACCAAGCCCGGCAAATTCGAACGCATCCTCGAATCCACCCTGTTTGCCAGTCGTTGGCTGCTCGCGCCCTTCTTCGTCGGCCTGATCGTGGCCATCGGCGTGCTGCTGATCAAGTTCGCCAAGGAACTGGTCGCGCTGATCGGCGGCGTTCTGGGGCTCATCGAGCACGACGCCGTAATCTCCATCCTGACCCTCGTCGACACCGCACTGATCGCCGTGTTGCTGCTCATCATCGTATTCAGCGGCTACGAGAACTTCGTCTCCAAGCTCGGCGTGGGCGGCCACGAGGATCGCCCCGCATGGATGGGCAAGGTCGGCTTCTCGGATCTCAAGATGAAGCTCATCAGCGCCATCGTCGCCATTTCGGCGGTCGAACTGCTCAAGGCCTTCCTCGTCAGCGACACCTTGAGCAGCGAACAGCTGATGTGGAAGGTGCTGATCCATCTCACCTTTGTGGTGTCGGGCCTGCTCTTTGCAGTGTCGGACTGGATCAGTGAGAGCCGCAAGCAAGACAAGACCTGAGCCTCGGCCTTGCGGCTCCTTCATTCCACCGGCAGCACTCCGCGATCGACCACCCTGCGCATCACGAAGCTCGAATGCACACCGGTCACCCCCTCGATGCGGGTGACGCGGTTGAGCAGCAGATCCTGGTAGGCATCCATGTCGGCAACCACCGCCTTGAGCTGATAATCGGCCTGCTGCCCGGTGATCAGCAGGCATTCGATGATCTGCGGAATCTCGGCGATGCGCGCCTCGAAATTGGCAAAGCGCTCGGGCGTATGCTTGTCCATGCTGATATGGATCAACGCCATCAGCGACAACCCCAGCGCCTTCGGGTCGAGCACGGCGCGGTAGCCGGTGATGAGGCCGGCATCCTCGAGCGCGCGCACGCGCCGCAGGCATGGCGAGGGAGACAGGCCGATACGGTCGGCGAGATCCTGGTTGCTGATGCGGCCTTCCTGCTGCAGGACTTCAAGGATGGCGCGATCGTAGCGGTCGAGCTGGGTCATGGTATTGGAGGCCACAAGGACTTGGTCGAAACGATCCTCTCACGATCAACCCTTCCGCGCAATTTTCTGCCACTCCAGACACTTCAAGCAGCCCACTTCGCAAGCACATGCCACTCCGGACGGCGTACACTGCCTGTCATTGCAGTCGGCATTGCAGCGCGACGCCCTACCCGGGCAACGCGCCTCGCCTCGGGTCACAAGCCCCCGGCGGACGGCCCGCCACCCCGCCAGAAGCGGACGACGCAGGCCCGGTGATGCGACGCAGCCACCATCGAACGAGGTTCCCCATGCCCATGTTGCGCGACCCCTCCGTCAAGTATCACGCCTACCCGCCGGTCAATCTCCCCGACCGGACCTGGCCCAACAAGACAATCACCAAGCCGCCGATCTGGATGAGCACCGATCTGCGCGACGGCAATCAGGCCCTCTTCGAGCCGATGAACGGCGAGAAGAAACTGCGCATGTTCAAGATGCTGTGCGAGATCGGCCTCAAGGAGATCGAGGTCGCTTTTCCGTCCGCCTCGCAGACCGAGTTCGACTTCGTGCGCAAGCTCATCGAGGAAGGCCACATCCCCGAGGACGTGACCATCGAGGGCCTCACACAGGCGCGCGAACCCTTGATCCGCCGCACCATCGAGGCCCTCGCCGGTGCGCGCCGCGCCATCGTGCACGTCTATAACGCCACCTCCGACCAGTTCCGCGAGGTCGTCTTCGGCTTCACCCGTGAAGAGGTGAAGGCCATGGCCGTGAGTGCGGTCAAGCTCATCAAGGAGCTCACCGCACAGCACCCGGAAACCGAGTGGGTGTTGCAGTACAGCCCCGAGACCTTCAGCGACACCGAACTCGAGTTTGCCAAGGAAGTGTGCGACGCCGTCACCGAGGCCTGGGGCGCCACTCCGGACGACAAGGTGATCCTCAACCTGCCCGCTTCGGTGGAGGTCTCCACGCCGAACGTGTATGCCGACAAGGTCGAGTGGATGCACCGCAACCTCGCCCGCCGCGACAGCGTGATTCTCAGCCTGCATCCGCACAACGACCGCGGCACCGCCGTGGCGGCGGCCGAACTCGGCATCATGGCCGGCGCGGACCGGGTGGAAGGCTGCCTCTTCGGCAACGGCGAGCGCACCGGCAACGTCG
>JBFHJY010000149.1:0-5753 GCA_041595655.1 Azoarcus sp. | reverse complement strand
GGACCGGCCAAGGCGGCGGTCATCGCCTCGGTCGGCATGGGCTCGATCTCGGGCAGTTCGATCGCCAACGTGGTGACCACCGGCGCCTTCACCATTCCGCTGATGAAGCGCCTCGGCTACAAGCCCGAGCAGGCCGGCGGGGTGGAGGCGGCGGCCAGTACCGGTGGCCAGATCATGCCGCCGCTGATGGGGGCGGGTGCCTTCCTGATGGCCGAGTACACACGAGTGCCGTACATCGAGATCGTCAAGGTCAGCATCCTGCCCGCGATCATGTACTTCGCCACGGTCTATCTGTTCGTGCACCTGATCGCGGTCAAACAGGGCATGAAGGGTCTGCCGGCGTCCGAACTGCCGACCGTGCGCGAGGTGATGCGCTCGGGCTGGTACTACCTGATTCCGCTGGCGGTGCTGATCTGGCTGCTGGCGCTGCATACCTCGCCGATGCGGGTGGGTTTCTTCGCCGTGACCTCGGTGGCGGTGGTGGCGGCCGTGCGCCATCTGGTGTGGGCCTTCTGGCAGGGGCCAAAACAAGGCCAGCCGGTGAGCGGTGCGATGCTCGGCGGCCTGCTGGTGAAGGGCGGGCAGGGCCTGATCCTGGCGCTGTCGCTGGGCGCACGCAATGCCGTGGCGGTGAGCATGGCCTGCGCGGTGGCCGGCCTCATTGTCGGCGTGGTGGGGCTGACCGGGCTGGGGCTGAAGTTCTCGTCGATGATGATGGCCTTCTCCGGCGGCAATATCGTGCTGGCGCTGTTCATCGTCATCATCGCCAGCCTGATCCTGGGCATGGGCCTGCCGGTGACGGCGGCCTACATCGTGCTGATCGTGCTGGTCGGTCCGGCACTCACCAACGAGTTCGGCATTCCCCTGCTGATCGCGCACCTGGTGGTGTTCTGGTATTCGCAGGATTCCAACGTCACGCCGCCGGTGGCGCTGGCGGCCTTCGCCGGCGCGGCGATTGCCGGAGGCAAGCCGATGGCCACCAGCGTGCAGGCGTGGAAGTTCGCAAAGGGCCTGTACCTGATCCCGTGCTTCATGGTGTTCAACCCCGAGATCATCATGGGCGGGCCGTGGCAGATCATCGTATGGGACGTGGTGATTGCCTTCGTGGCGCTGGCGGCCTTCGCGGCGGCGCTGGAGGGCTATCTGTTCGGCCCCATGGACACCGTTTCGCGGGTGCTCATCGTGCCGGCGCTGGTGGCGATCTTCTGGCCGAACCTGACGGTCGAGATCGGCGGCTTCGCCACCATGGTGTTGGTGCTCGGCTTCAACTGGTGGCAATCGCGTCGCAAGCCCGTCGCGGCATGACGGCTGCAGCCTTGCCGAGCGTGTAAGCGAACGCTAGAGTGGCTGCTTTCGCAATGGGGGCAGGTACGCGTGATCGCGATCATCGAGGCATCCGGCTGGCCGATCTGGCCGCTGTTGTTCACGTCCATCATCGCCGTGGCGCTGATCATCGAGCGCTCCATCTCCCTGCGGCGCTCGAAGGTGGTGCCGCCGGAATTGCTCGGAAAAGTGCTGGACGATCTCGCCCGCAACGGCGCGTCGCCCGCGATGGCCGATCGCGTTGCCGCACATTCGCCGCTCGGACGTGTGCTGGCCGCCGGCCTGCGTAACATGAACAGTTCGCGCGAGATCATGAAGGAAGCCATCGAGGAGACGGGTCGTGCGGTTGCGCACGATCTCGGGCGCTACATGACGACGCTCGGCACCATTGCCGCAGTCAGCCCGCTGCTCGGCCTGTTCGGCACCATCATCGGCATGATCGACATCTTCGCCTCGCAGGGCGCCGGCGGGGCCAATCCGCAGCAACTCGCGCAGGGCATCTCGATCGCGCTCAACACCACCGGCTTCGGCCTCATCATCGCGATTCCCGCGACCATCTTCTGGCGCCATTTCCGCGGGCTGGTCGATACCTTCGTGATCGACATGGAGCAGCAGGCCATCCGTCTGGTCGAGGTCGTACACGGCGAGCGGGCGCGATGAACTTCCAGCGCGGCGTCCAGCACGAGCAACCGGAGGTCAGCCTGATTCCGCTGATCGACGTGGTGCTGGTGATCATCATCTTCCTGATGCTGACCACCACCTTCACGCGCATCTCCGGTCTGCAGATCAACCTGCCGACGGGTGATGGTGAGCCGAGCGAGACGCGTCCGCAGGAAATCTCGGTTGCGGTGACGCCGGCCGGAGACGTGCTGGTCAACGGTCGGGCGGTCGGTGCGCGCGATGTGGTGTCAATCGCCAAGGCGCTGGGCCAGGCCGTGCCGGCGGACAACCCGGATCCCGTCGTCGTCATCAACGCCGATGCCCGTGCTGCGCACCAGAGCGTCATCGACGTCATGCAGGCCGCGCAGAGGGCAGGTCTGGCGCAGATCACCTTCGCAATCCAGACGCCCGAGCAGTGAGGCGTCTGCTTCGCCCGGCATGAGTGCCCGCGCCCCCGCCCACTGGAGTTGCCGCGGCGTGGTCGCGGTCCTGCTGCTGCCGCTTTCCCTGCTCTTCATGCTGATCGCGGGTCTGCGCCGCGCGCTGTACCGCGTCGGCGTGCTGCGTGCGGAACGCCTGCCGGTGCCGGTCATCGTGGTCGGCAACATCGCCGTCGGCGGCAGCGGCAAGACCCCGGTGGTGGCCTGGCTGGCCGAGACGCTGCGCGAGGCCGGGTTCCGTCCCGGCATCGTCAGCCGTGGCTATGGCGGCACGGTCGAATCGGTGGCGGTCGTCCCGGCCGGCGGCGATGCCGCACGTTTCGGTGACGAACCGGTATTGCTGGCGCGACTGACGGGCTGTCCGCTGGCAGTCGGGCGTAATCGTCCGGCGGCGGCGCGAGCACTGCTGGCGGCGCATCCGGAAGTGAGCGTGCTGATTTCCGACGACGGTCTGCAGCACTACGCCCTGACGCGCGATGTCGAGATCATCGTCGTCGACGAGCAGGTCATGGGCAACCGCTGGCGGCTGCCGGCCGGACCGCTGCGAGAGGGGGCGGGCCGGCTGGCGCAGGCCGATCTGGTCATCGCGCATGGTGTGTTGTCGGCGGCGCTGCGTTCGCATGCAGGCGAGGTCCCGATCGTGCAGATGCAGCTCCAGGGGGACACCGTCGAGCGCATTGACGGATCCGAGCGCCGCCCGCTGGCGGCTTTTGCCGGACAGCGTGTGCATGCCGTGGCCGGCATCGGACGTCCGCAGCGCTTCTTCGAGCAGCTGACGGCGGCCGGTCTGCAGGTCGTGCCGCACGCCTTTGCGGACCATCACCCCTATGTACCGGCCGACCTGGACTTCGGCGGGGATGCACCGAAAATCCTCACCGCCAAGGATGCGGTAAAATGCGCCGCATTCGCACCGGTCGACACGTGGGTGTTACCGGTGCGGGCAAGCATCGACGCGGCTGCGTCGCAACGCATCGTGGAGAAGCTGACGCATGGAATCCCGCCTGCTTGACATCCTGGTGTGCCCGCTGTGCAAGGGGCCGCTCGATCATCTGCGCGAGGCGCAGGAACTGGTGTGCAAGGCCGATCGCCTGGCCTTCCCGATCCGCGACGGCATCCCCGTGATGCTCGAAGACGAAGCCCGTGTCATGACCGCCGAGGAAGTCGAAGCGCTGAGGAAGCGCGGCGCATGACGGCCTTTCGCGTCGTCATCCCGGCGCGCTTCGCGTCCACCCGGCTGCCCGGCAAGCCGCTCGCCGACATCTGCGGCAAACCCATGATCGTGCGCGTGATGGAACGCGCCGCGGCGTCCGGCGCGGCCGAGGTGCTGGTCGCCACCGACGACGAGCAGGTGCTCGCCGGGGTGCACGCGGCTGGTGGTCAGGCGCTGCTGACCCGCGCCGACCACCCCAGTGGCACGGATCGTCTGGCCGAGGTGGTCGAGACCCGGGGTTGGGGCGATGACGAAATCATCGTCAATGTGCAGGGCGACGAGCCGTTGATCGACGCGGCGCTGATCCGGCAGGTGGCCGAGACCCTGGCGGCCGATGCCGAGGCGTCGATCTCGACCGCCGCGCACGCCATCCATGACGCCCAGAGCTTCTTCAATCCCAACGTGGTGAAGGTGGTGTGCGACGCGCGCGGTCACGCACTGTATTTCTCGCGTGCGCCAATTCCGTGGGCGCGCGATGATCTGGCCCAGACGCGGGCAGTGCTGCCGGCAGGTTTGCCGGTGCTGCGCCACGTCGGCATCTATGCCTACCGTGCCGGCTTTCTGCGACGCTACACGCGGCTTGCGCCGTCGCCGCTGGAGCAGTGGGAGGCGCTGGAGCAGCTGCGGGCGATGTGGCACGGCCACCGTATTGCGGTTCGCGTGGTCGATGAGGCTCCGGCCGCCGGGGTGGACACCCCCGAAGATCTGGCGCGCGTGCGCGCCGTGTTCGCACAGGAAAAATGAACCGCTGGCCGCCTCGGGCGGCCAGCGGCAATACGAGGCGGACCGCGATCGGCGGATCCGCGCAACAGGGAGGTTGTATGCGACTGATTCTTCTCGGACCGCCGGGCGCCGGCAAAGGCACGCAGGCCGGCTTCATCAAGGAGCGCTTCGGCATTCCGCAGATTTCCACCGGTGACATGTTGCGCGCCGCGGTGCGCGAAGGCACGCCGCTGGGCGTCGAAGCCAAGAAGGTGATGGATTCGGGCGGTCTGGTGTCCGACGACATCATCATCGGTCTGGTCAAGGACCGCCTGACGCAGCCTGACTGCGCCAACGGCTACATGTTCGACGGCTTCCCGCGCACCATTCCGCAGGCCGATGCGATGAAGGACGCCAGGGTGGCGCTGGACTTCGTGCTGGTCATCGAGGTGGATGACTCCGAGATCATCGAGCGCATGAGCGGCCGCCGCGTGCACCCGGCCTCGGGCCGCACCTACCACGTCAAATACAACCCGCCGAAAGTCGCCGGCAAGGACGACGTCACCGGCGAAGACCTGATCCAGCGCGACGACGACCGCGAGGAGACGGTGAAGAAGCGCCTCGAGGTGTATCACGCCCAGACCAAGCCGTTGGTCGAGTACTACAGCCAGTGGGAAGCCTCGGGGGACGCTGCGGCGCCCAAGGTGCGCAGGGTCGCCGGCATCGGCGCGGTGGACGAGATCACCCGGCGGGCGTTTGAAGCGCTGAAGTAAAGCGCAGTCGAGAGCTTTTCGTAGGGCGGATAAGCGCAGCGCATCCGCCGTCTGCGGTCCCTTTTGGCGCCGATGTCAGATGCGCGCCGGGGCGCTTATCTGACCTACGATGCACTGCATCCCATGAAAAACCTCCTCTACGCCCAGTCCGGCGGGGTCACCGCCGTCATCAACGCCAGCGCCGCCGGCGTCATCGAGGCCGCCCGCAAGAGCGGTCGGGTCGGCCGCGTGCTGGCCGGGCGGCATGGTCTGGTCGGCGTGCTGGAGGAGGCGCTGTTCGACACCTCGGGCCTTGGCGCCGGCGAGGTCGAGCGCCTCGCGCGCACGCCGGGCGGTGCCGTCGGCTCCTGCCGTTTCGACCTGCCCGAGCCGGAAGACGAGGCCGCGCCTTATGACCGGCTGTTCGAGGTCTTGGCTGCGCATGACATCGGGTATCTGCTCTACAACGGCGGCAACGGCTCGATGCACACGGTGGCGCAGATCGCACGCGAGGCGAAGCGGCGCGCCTTTCGGCTGGTCACCGTCGGCGTTCCGAAAACCGTGGACAACGATATCGAAGGCACGGACTGCTGCCCCGGCTTCGGCTCGGCCGCCAAGTACGTCGCCACCTCGATGCTCGAAGCCGGCATGGACCTGCGTGCGATG
>JBFHJY010000148.1:0-5783 GCA_041595655.1 Azoarcus sp. | reverse complement strand
CTGATGCCCGAGGTGCCGGTGGACAAGGCACGCTTTCTCGCGGAGGTCGAGCGCACCGTGGCGCGCATCGGCTACTGCGCGGTGGCGGTGTCCGAGGGCGTATCGTGGGCCGACGGCTCGCGCGTGATGGAGCAGAACGTCGATGCCAAGGGCTATGTGCAGCTCGGCGGGGCGGGGCAGACCATCGCGCGGCTGATCAGCGCCGAGTTCGGCTACAAGCACCACTGGGCGATTCCCGACTACCTGCAGCGCGCGGCCGGCCATCTGGTGTCGGCCACCGATGCGGCGCAGGCGCGCGCGGTTGGCGCGGCGGCCGTGGAATATGCACTGGCCGGGCGGGACGGCATGATGCCGGCCATCCGCCGGCTGTCCGATTCGCCCTACCGCTGGGACATCGTGCCGGTGTCGGCCGATGCGGTCGGCAACCGCGAGCGGCTGGTGCCGGCACACTTCATCCGCGAGGACGGTCTGCACGTCACGCCGGCGGCGCTGGACTACCTGCGCCCGCTGGTCGAGGGCGAGCAGCCGTTTCCTTTCCGCGATGGCGTGCCGGACTGGCGCGGCTTCGACCTGCCGCTGGTCGCGCGCCGGCTTCAGAAGCCGTAGCGCAGGCTCACGCCGGCAAACCAGCTGCGCGTGGGGCCGGGTTCGTAGAAGCGCCCCTGCGCCTGACCCACGATCACCGACGAGACGTATTCGCGGCCGAACACGTTGTCGAGCCGCAGCATCTGCTCGAACACCCACGGCCCGCGCCGCTGCTCGGCGGCCAGCGCGAGGTTGAGCAGGGTGTGGGCCGGTGCGCGGCGCGCGCTGTCGGCGTCGTTCACCGTCATGTCGCCACGATGCAGCGCCTCGGCTGACAAGGTCACGCCGCGCACGGCTTCCCAGGCCAGTTCCGCGGAGGCGGTAAGGCGCGGCACGCCGGGCAGGCGCTCGCCCGCCGGCACGGTGTTGCCGCCGCTGCTGAATCTGGAGGCGTATTCGGCTTCCATCCAGGTCAGCGCGCTGCGCAGGGTCAGCGTGGGCGTGAATTCCGATTCCAGCGCCAGTTCCAGCCCGTGGCGGCGCGTGCGTGCGGCGTTGGCGTAGCTGGTGCGTCCGCCCGAGGATTGCGCGACGACGATCTCGTTGCGCGTGCGCACTGCGAACAGCGCGGCATTGAGCCGTGTGTTCGCACCGAGAAAGGCCTTGGCGCCCAGCTCGAATTGCCGGCTGGTGGCCGGTTGCAGATCGAAGTTGAAGCCGCCGCCGGCGCCGGAGTAGGACAGCTCGCCCAGCGTCGGCGTCTCGAAGCCGGTGCCGAGGCTGGCGTACAGGTTGAGCGCCGGATGCGCCTTCCACAGCACGGCGGCAGCCGGTGTGGCGCGGCGGTAGGTGACGCTGCCGGAGTCGTCGCCGTTGGCGCCGACGATGTAGTCGTCCTCGACGCGGAACTTCACCGTGCTGTGGCGCAGGCCCGCCGACCATTGCCAGTCGCCGCGCTCCCATACCGCCTGCACATAGGGCGCGGTCGAGGTGACGAGGTTGCGCTCGTCGCGCCGCAGCGCGCCACGCACACCGAGCGTGCCGCCGACGAAGTTCTCGTAGCCGCGCCGTTCATCCACCGAGCGTTCGATATCCAGGCCGGTCGACACGGTCAGCGTGCCGCCGGCGAGATCCGCCACGCGGCTCCAGCGCGCGCCCAGGCCGTGGAAGTCGCGGTCGAAATCCACCACGCCGCCGGCGCTGCCTTCGGCTGCCTGCGCGGCCACCGGGATGGACAGGAACTGCACCACCGAACGCCGCCCGGCCCAGCCCTGCAGCGTCAGACGGTCGGCGCCGAAATCCTGCTCGAAGCGCAGGCTGGCTTGCGCGTGATCGATCGATTTGCGCGTGCGGAAGTCGCGCGCCGGATTTTCCACAGCACGCGGATCGCGGCGGAAAGTGTCCCAGGTGAGTCCTTGCGGGTCTTCGGTGAAGGGCTGGTGCAGGTGGCTGGCGAGCAGCGTCACGCGGCGGTCGGGTGTGCCGCTGAAGTCCAGCCGGGCGAAGGCCTGGTCGCGCCGCACGGCGCTGTAGCGGCGAAAGCCGTCGGATTCGAAACGCGAGGCGTTGGCGCGCCAGGCGAGGCCGTCACGTTCGCCGTCGCTGGCGATGCGCGAGCGGGTGGTTCCCCAACTCCCCGCCGTGAAGCCGCCGCCGAGCGAGGGCGGACCGTCGCCGGGGGAGGAGAAGAGTTGCACCACGCCGCCGGAATGGTTGCCGTACAGCGTCGCGAAGGGGCCGCGCAACACCTCGATGCGCTCGGCACTGTCCAGATCGACGGTGGCGAGCTGGCCCTGACCGTCCGGCGTGCCGGCCGGTACGCCGTCGGCTACCAGCCGCACGCCGCGCACGCCGAAGGCCGAGCGCGCGCCGAAGCCGCGGATGGACAGCTGCAGGTCCTGCGCGTAGTTATGGCGGTTGGCGACATTCACGCCGGGTACGCCGCCGAGCAGTTCTGAGGCATCGATGCCGGGCCGGTTGCGCAGCGCGGGCTGCACTTCGATGCGGTCGATGGCGAGCGGGGCGTCGAAACGGTCCTGTTCGGCGACCGCACCGGTGACGACGACGTCCGGCAGGCGGGTCTCGTCAGCCAGCGCGGCGTGACAGGCGAACAGGGCGGGGAGCAGGAAGCAGCGGTGACGATACATGAGGGCGGCGGTTCATCGGGTTCGCCGATGGACCGCCGCCGCGCGTCTCAGTTCTCGTCGGGCAGACGATAGCGCTGTTCGCGGTACAGCCACGACGGCAGCAGTGAATGTGCCAGGGCGCGGCGCGCACGCGGGTCGTCGTCGGCCAGCACGCTGTCGGCGCCGAGCTGCTTGGCGGCAGGGTCGTAGGTGGCGAGCACCGGTTGCTTCTCGGCACGCAGCACGACCAGATCATTGCCTTCCATGAAGCCGTAGTTCTGCTCGTACTGCATCATGGCGCGGCCGGGATGGCCTTCCGGTTCGGCCGAAAGGTCGCGACCGATCATCGGCGTGTCGGCAGCCAGGCCCATCAGCGACAGCACGGTGGGGCCGAGGTCGATCTGACTGGCGACCGTTCTGATACGGCGTGGCTCGATGTCGGCGCCGAGGATCAGCCCGGGGATATGGAAGCGTTCGACCGGGATCAGCGTGTTGCCACGCACTCGGATGTCGTGGTCGGCCACCACGAGGAACAGGGTGTCCTTCCAGTACGGGCTGGCCTTGGCCTGTTCGAAGAAGCGGCCCATCGCCCAGTCGGCATACTTGACCGCATTGTTGTCGGTACTCCGCTCGGAGTCGTACAACTCGATGCGGCCGTCCGGAAATTCGAACGGCGAGTGGTTCGAGGACGTGAACAGCAGCCCGAAGAAGGGCTTGCCTTCGGCGTGGTGCTGGCTGAAGCGTTCGTGGGCCTTGTTGAACAGATCTTCATCGGATACGCCCCAGCTGCCCATGAACACCGGGTTCTCGTAGTCCTTTTCGTCGACGATGGACTGGAACCCGTTGCCCTGGAAGAAGCTGCGCATGTTGTCGAAATGGGCTTCGCCGCCGTAGATGAACTCGGTGTGGTAGCCCTCGCGACGCAGCGGTTCGGCCAGCGTGAAGAAATCCTGTTGCGCCAGCGAGAGCTTCACTGCGGCCTGTGCCGGCGTCGGCAGGAAACCGGTGGTGACGCCTTCGATACCGCGGATGGAGCGTGTGCCTGTGGCGTAGAGCTGTTCGAACCACCAGCCTTCGTGCTTGAGCTTCTCCAACTCGGGGGTGACCGGCACGCCGCCGAGCGATTCGACGAAGGTCGCGCCGAGGCTTTCCTGCAGCACGATGACGAGGTTCAGGGGCTTGTCACGCTGGCGCGTCGGCGTCAGGCGGTTGAGCGTCGGGATGTCGTCGGAGAGCCACTGGCGCGGCGGGCCGCCGAAGCCGTCAGCGGCGGCGCGCACCTCGGCGAGGATGTCGGCTTCGGGCAGCTTGCCGTAGATCTCGCTGGAGACGGCCTCGTCCTTCATGCGATAGGCCTCGTAGGTCACCGACCAGGCCGAGTTCAGGATCAGGCTGTTGACCATGGTGTCCTGCGTGAGCGCGAACATCGCCGGATTGGCCGGGCGATGATCCAGTGTGGAGCGTATTCCGAGGGCCACGATGAGCACCGCCAGCGGCCAGCTCAGCAGCACTGCCCACCACGGCCAGCGTGCCGGCTGCCTGCGCCAGGGGGCGACGAAACGCATCGCCAGCCAGGCGCACAGCGCGGTCACCAGTACGCCGGCGACCAGTTCCAGCTTGTAGCCACCCCACAGCATGGAGAACACCTCGCGTGGGTACTTGAGGTACTCGATGAAGAAGTGGTTGGGGCGCACGCCGTACTCGACGATGAACGGCGGCGTGGCGACTTCGAGGAAGGCCAGCAGGGCGATGGCCGCGATCATCCAGAGGTGTGTCAGCGCCCGCCAGGCAGGCCAGGCGCGCTGGAACGATAACAGCGGCAGCACCAGCAACGGCACGATGGCGAGCAGGCCGAGCTGGATGACGTCGGCGCGCAGCCCCTGGACGAGCATGGTGTCCCAGATGCCGGTGGCCATGACGCGTTCGGATTGCCACAGCATCAGGGCGATGCGCGAGGCCGACAGCAGCACCAGTCCCATCGCGTACAACGCCAGCAGCGGCGCGTAGGGACCGGCCCATGCAAACAGCCGCCAGTGGCTGGCGGCTGAGTCGGGAAGGGCGGGAAGAATGGCGGTCGTGCTGTGGTTCATGCGGTCCTCTTGCGCAGCACATAGGTGCGCCACATCGCATAGTGCGGCAGGAAATCCAGCCGTGCAATGATGTCGAATCCGGCCGCCGAGAACTCGGCTTCGGCCGTCGCGGCCGGGATCACGAAACGGTTCTGGTAGCCGGCCTGGCCGCGCGCGGCTCGCTTCTCCTCGAGCTTCCTGCGACGCCACGCCTTGATGTTGCCGTCCACCCACAAAGACACGATCACGGTGTCGCGAGTGACGCGATGCATCTCCGACAGCATCTGCCGGCGATGTCCGGCCTCGCCGATGTGATGCAGCAGGCGCATGCAGAATACGCTGTCGACCGCAGCTTCGGGCAGGTCGATGGCGAAGGCCGAGGTCTGCATGGTCTGTATACGCCCGGAAAGCGCGAGTGGCTGCATGCTGCGCGCCACTTCCAGCATGTCGGCGGAGTTGTCGGCGCCGATCACGACCCGAGTCGGGTGTTCGGCCAGCACCGGCCAGAAGCGACCGGCACCGCAGGGCAGGTCGAGCACCAGTCCGGGATTCCCGGCCAGCTCGAGTGCCTTGCGTGCGATCTGCATGTCGCGCCAGTTCGACAGGCGGCGAGCGAGGCCATGCTGGTGCTTGCGGAAATAATTCAGCGCGTGTTCGCGGCCATACTTTTCTGAAAATGGCAGTTTCACGCCGGGGTTGCTGTCGCTGAGCATGCGGGTGGTTCCGGTACTTCGGGGCATGCAGCTTAGGGGCGCAGGGGTCAAGCGGGCGTCCCGCAAATGTCAGGATTTCGTCAACCCGCATCCTGTGCTGCGCCGTCCGGGTTTGGTCATGTCCGCTCCAGCGCTTAAGATTGCCCGGTCGTGATGGGGGCGAAGGCCCCGGGAGGAGGAATGAGCATCCAGGACACCGGACGATCGATGTTGCGCAACTCGACGCTGCTGGCCCCCGTGTTCGTGCCGGCAGTGGTGGTTGCCGCGCTGCTGGTGATCGGCACGATGAGCAATCCCGAGCTGGCCGGTGAGGCCTTCAGTGCAACGCTGGCCTGGATCACGCGCAGCTT
>JBFHJY010000147.1:0-5830 GCA_041595655.1 Azoarcus sp. | reverse complement strand
TCGACCGAGGAGTACCTGCGCGCCGTCGGCGTCACCACCCCCAGCCTGGTACAGCCGACCGGCATCGAGTACGAACGTTTCCGCACCGTCGACAACGACGCCGTCGCCCGGCTGCGCAAGAAACTGGGGCTCGGCGACGAGCGCGTTCTGGTCAGCGTCTCGCGCCTGTCCGCCGAGAAGAACATCGACTTTCTGATCGACGCCGTGGAACGCCTGCGCCGAGTCTGCGAGGTCCCCTTCCGCCTGCTGCTGATCGGTGACGGACACGAACGCCCGCGTCTGCAGGCGCGCATCGACCGGCTCGGTCTGGGCGGCTGCTTCACGCTGGCCGGTGCGGTGGCTCCCGAGGACATGCCCGCGTGGTATGCGCTGGGCGACGTGTTCGTCTTCGCGTCCAAGTCCGAGACCCAGGGCATGGTGATCCTCGAGGCCATGAGCGCCGGCCTGCCGGTGGTGGCGGTGCGCTCAAGCGGCATCGAGGACGTCGTGCGCGACGGGCACAACGGCTTCAAGACACCCGAAAATCACGCCCGTTGGTGCGAACGCGTGTCCGAACTGCTCGAGGACGACACGCGGCGGCGCGAAATGGCCGACCAGGCGCAGCACTTCGCCGCCGACTTCTCGGTCACGGTCTTTGCGCAGAACGTCCGCAACTTCTACGCCGAAACGCTGGCACGCCACGCCAAGCGCACCGCGCCACAGAGCCCGGACATGGAAAAGCTGCTGTAACGGGTCCGCAGCCGGCCGCGGGCTCAACCCGGCAATGGCCGCAACGCTCCGCCGGCGGGTGCGCCTGGAGCCGGCGTGCGCGCCACGTTCATGACCCAGCACACGCAGGTGAAGTAGCCGATCAGCGCGGTCAGCTCGACCACGCCCTGCTCTCCCCAGCGGCCCACGGCGTCGGCATAGGTGGCATCGCACACGCCGTGGTGCTCCAGCACCTCGCGCGTAAAACCCCACGCTGCCGATTCATCCGCCGACATCGCGCACGGCCGGCGACCCGCCGACAGGTCATCCAGCGTCTCGCGCGCCGTGCCGGCCGCCAGCGCCAGCGGGTGGTGGATGGCCCACTCGAACTGGTTGGAGGTGTGCCGCGCCACGATCAGTGTCACGAACTCCGTCACGCGCTGCGGCAGCACCGAGCCAAAGCGCAACGTCTCGCCGGTTTTCGCCAGACCGTCGAGCAAGGTCGGGCTGCGCAGCAGCGCAATGAACGGTCCCTTCACGCCCTTGCGCGGCCCCGCAATCAGCGCCTCGGCGGCGGCGCGCTGCTCGGCGTTCAGCGCCTCCATGGGCGGCAGCGGCAGTCGCTCACTCGCATCGGCTGCGAAACCCTGCGGCACGGCAGAATCAGTCGTCATGTCATCTCCTTGATCGGCCCATCGTGCTGCAAGCTGGCCTCAGAACAGGGTAGCCGGAAGCCACGCACGCTGAAAAGCCGATCCATGCGTGATCTTTGCTTGATGCCCGATGTCGCACCCTATGCCCCATTCTGACGAAGCGAATTCCCTCATGCAGCGCAAGAAACCATGGTTGTTCGGCCTGGCCGCACTGATGCTGGCCGTGACGGCACTGGCCGCGTGGCATTTCAGACTGCCCGGTATCGCCTGGTACTGGTGGGTGATGCAGTCGCAGGAAGAAAGGTGGGAGTCGGCCGGCGTATGGCTGCCGCACTACCGCGTCACGCTGGAAGGCCTGCCGGTCGCCGGCGTCGACGAGAACGCCTCGGGCCTGACCTACAGCGACCACACCGGCACGCTGTTCTCGGTCACCAACAGGAACCCGATGGCCATTCTCGAGCTCGACACCGACGGTCATCTGCTGCGCAGCATCGAGCTGACCGGCGTGCGCGACCCCGAAGGCATCACCCACGTGCGCGACGGCATCTTCGCCATCGCCGACGAGCGGGCACAGGCCATCTATCGCGTCGAGATCGGCCCCGACACCACCCGCATCGATGTCGCCGAATCCGCTCGCCTCGGCCTGTCTCTGGGCGCGCAAGGCAATCTCGGCTTCGAGGGCATCTCGTGGGACAGCACGGGGCAGCGCCTCTTCATCAGCCAGGAAAAGGCGCCCAAGCGGGTGCTGATCATCAGCGGCCTGCCCGAGGTGCTGAGCGGCAGCACCTTCAACCTGCAGATCGACGAATGGCGCCCGGCCTACGCCGATGCGCCGTTCATGCTGGACCTGTCATCGCTGAGCCTGCACGAGCCGACCGGCAACCTGCTGCTGCTCAGCGACGAATCGGCACTCATCGTCGAGTACGACCCCGACGGCAACCCGGTCAGCATGCTGCCCATGTGGCGCGGCCTGCACGGCCTCAGCCGCCGCGTTCCGCAGGCCGAGGGTCTGGCCATCGGCCCCGACGGCACCATCTACATCATGTCCGAGCCCAACCTGTTCTACCGCTTCGAACGCAAGGTGCCGGCCGCGTGGGCAAAGTAGGGCTCGCAAGACTCCGGCAGCCTCCCTCGACGCGCCGCGATCCGCTGCCCGGAAAACCCGGATAATGGCCTCCTTCGCCCCACCCGCCTCTCCGGACTCCCCCGCATGGAAATCAAGGTTAACTTCCTCGACAAGCTTCGCCTCGAAGCGAAGTTCGACGACTTCACGGTCATTGCCGACCAGCCGATCCGCTACAAGGGCGACGGCTCGGCGCCGGGGCCGTTCGATTATTTCCTGGCCTCGTCGGCCTTGTGTGCGGCGTACTTCGTGAAACTGTATTGCGATGCGCGCGACATCCCGACCGAGCACATCCGGCTGTCGCAGAACAACATCGTCGACCCGGAGAACCGCTACAAGCAGACCATCAAGATTCAGGTGGAGCTGCCGGCGGATGTGTCGGAGAAGGATCGCGTGGGCATTTTGCGGTCCATCGACCGCTGCACAGTGAAGCGGGCGGTGCAGGTGGGGCCGGACTTCATCATCGAGGAGGTGGAAAACCTCGACGCCGATGCGCAGGCGCTGCTGACGCTGACGCCGGATACGGATGCGAGCACCTGGATCGAGGGCAAGGATCTGCCGCTGGAGCAGACCATTGCCAACATGTCGGCCAACCTTGCGGCGCTGGGCATGAAGATCGAGATTGCGTCGTGGCGCAACATCGTGCCCAACGTGTGGTCGCTGCACGTGCGCGATGCGCACTCGCCGATGTGTTACACCAACGGCAAGGGCGCGACCAAGGAGAGCGCGCTGGCCTCCGCCCTGGGCGAGTTCATCGAGCGGACCAACTGCAACCACTTCTACAACGACCAGTACTGGGGCGAGGAGATCGCCAACGCGGCCTTCGTGCATTACCCGGAGGAGCGCTGGTTTGCGCCCGGCGCGGACGATGCCTTGCCCGAGGGTTTGCTGGATGAACACAGCCTGAGCGTGTTCGACCCCGATGGCGAACTGCGCGCCTCGCACCTGTACGACACCAACTCGGGCAACGTGGCGCGCGGCATCTGCGCGCTGCCGTATGTGCGCCAGTCGGACGGCGAGGTGGTGTACTTCCCCACCAACCTGATCGACAACCTGTATTTGAGCAACGGCTTGAGCGCCGGCAACACGCTGGCCGAGGCGCAGGTGCAGTGCCTGTCGGAGATTTTCGAGCGGGCGGTGAAGCGCGAGATTCTGGAAGGCGAGATCGCGCTGCCCGACGTGCCGGCCGAGGTGCTGGCCTGGTACCCGGGCATCGTGGCCGGCATCGACGCACTCGAGAAGCAGGGCTTTCCGGTGCTGGTGAAGGATGCGTCGCTGGGCGGGCAATACCCGGTGATGTGCGTGACGCTGATGAACCCGCGCACGGGCGGCGTGTTTGCATCCTTCGGCGCCCACCCGAGCCTGCACGTGGCGCTGGAGCGCAGCCTCACAGAGCTGTTGCAGGGCCGCAGCTTCGAGGGCCTGAACGACCTGCCGCAGCCGACCTTCGAGAGCAACGCAGTGACCGAGCCGAACAACTTCGTCGAGCACTTCATCGATTCCAGCGGCGTGGTGTCGTGGCGCTTCTTCAGCGCGAAGGCCGATCCCGAATTCGTCGAGTGGGATTTCTCGGGCCATGGCGAGGAATCCAACGCGCAGGAAGCCGCCACGCTGCTGGGCACTCTCGAAGGCCTGGGCCACGAGGTGTACATGGCGGTGTACGACACGCTCGGCGCCACGGCCTGTCGCATTCTGGTGCCGGGCTATTCCGAGGTGTACCCGGTGGAAGACCTGATCTGGGACAACACCAACAAGGCGCTGCTGTTCCGCGAGGACATCCTCAACCTGCACCGCCTGAACGACGCGCAGCTGGAAGCGCTGCTGGAGCGGCTGGATGAGGCCGAGCTGGACGACTACACCGACATCATCACGCTGATCGGCATCGACTTTGACGAGAACACGGTGTGGGGCCAGCTGACGATTCTGGAGCTGAAGCTGCTGATCCACCTCGCGCTGCAGCAGCTGGAAGAAGCCAAGGATCTGGTCGAAGCCTTCCTGCAGTACAACGAGAACACGGTGGAGCGCGGGCTGTTCTATCAGGCGCTGAACGTGGTGCTGGAAGTGGTGCTGGACGACGAACTGGAACTGGCCGACTACGAGCCCAACTTCCGCCGCATGTTCGGCGACGAGAGGATGGACGCGGCCATCGGCTCGGTGGACGGCAGCGTGCGCTTCTTCGGCCTGACACCGACCAGCATCAAGCTGGAGGGGCTGGACCGCCACCAGCGCCGCATCGACAGCTACAGGAAGCTGCACGCGGCGCGCGCCAGGGTGGCCGCAGCTTCACTCTGAACCACTCCACCCGGGCAGCGCCCGCCGGGAACATTTTCCGCCCGTCACTGCCTCAGCCCGACCGCGTGCAGTGGCGCGGCGCTCACACAACAATACGGAGACACCCCATGCACCGCTGGCTTCGCCCGCTCGTTTCCGCGCTGCTCTGCGCACCGGCCATCGCACTGGCCAACGCTCCGTCCTACGGCCCCAATCTGGAAGGCTTCGACTACCCGCACCCGGTGGGCAGCTTTGCCTTCACGTCGCAGGGCAAGGACGTGAAGATGGATTACATGGACGTGAAGCCCGCCGGCCGGGCCAATGGCCGCACGGTGGTGGTGCTGCACGGCAAGAATTTCTGCGGCGCCAGCTGGGAGGGCAGCATCGCGGCTCTGACGCAGGCCGGCTACCGCGTGGTGGCGCCGGACCAGATCGGTTTCTGCCGCTCGAGCAAGCCGGACGGCTACCAGTACAGCTTCCATCAGCTCGCGCACAACACGGCCGCGCTGCTCGATCACCTGGGGGTGAAGGAACATGTGGTGATGGGTCACTCCATGGGCGGCATGCTGGCCACGCGCTATGCGTTGCTGTATCCGCAGCGGGTGGAGAAACTGGTGATGGTGAACCCGATCGGGCTGGAAGACTGGCTGGCCAAGGGCGTGCCCTACATCAGCGTGGATGACTGGTATGCCGGCCAGCTCAAGACCACGCGCGAGGGCATCAAGAACTACCAGCTCACCACCTACTACAACGGCGAATGGCGGCCGGAGTTCGACCGCTGGGTGGACATGTCGGCCGGCATGTTCAACGGGCCGGGCAAGGAGACGGTGGCCTGGCACTCGGCGCTGACCTTCGACATGATCCTCACGCAGCCCGTCTACCACGAGTTCCACCGTCTGCAGGTGCCGACCGTGCTGTTCATCGGCGAGCACGACAACACCGCCATCGGCAAGCATCTGCTGCCCAAGGTCCGGCAGCAGGAGGTGGGTGACTACCGTGCGATGGCGCGCGACGTGGCCGACCGGATTCCCAACGTGACCTTGCAGCTCTACCCGGATCTGGCCCATTCGCCGCAGGTGCAGGACCCGGCGCGCTT
>JBFHJY010000146.1:0-5848 GCA_041595655.1 Azoarcus sp. | reverse complement strand
TGTCGAGCGGAATCTCGCCGCGCTGTGACTGCTCAACGTAATGAGGCAGTTCGGTACGCCCGCGCACGCCGCCGAAGGCCGAGCCGCGCCACACGCGACCCGTTACCAGCTGGAAGGGGCGGGTGGAGATTTCCTGCCCGGCACCGGCCACGCCGATGATCACCGATTCGCCCCAGCCCTTGTGGCAGCACTCGAGCGCGGCGCGCATCAGCTGGACGTTGCCGACGCATTCGAAGGAGTAGTCCACGCCGCCGTCGGTCATGTCGATGATGACCTGCTGGATGGGCTGGTCGTAGTCCTTGGGGTTCACGCAGTCGGTGGCACCGAGCTGGCGCGCAATCTCGAACTTGGCCGGGTTGATGTCGATGGCGATGATGCGGGAGGCCTTGGCCATCGCCGCGCCGATGATCGCGGCGAGACCGATGCCACCCAGACCGAAGATCGCGACCGTGGCGCCGGCTTCGACCTTGGCGGTGTTGAGCACCGCGCCGATGCCGGTGGTGACGCCGCAGCCGAGCAGGCAGACCTTCTCCAGCGGCGCTTCCTTGTTGATCTTCGCCAGCGCGATCTCGGGCAGCACGGTGTATTCCGAGAAGGTCGAGGTGCCCATGTAGTGGTAGATCGGCTTCCCGTCCTTGGAAAAACGCGTCGTGCCGTCCGGCATCAGGCCCTTGCCCTGGGTGGCGCGGATGGCCTGGCACAGGTTGGTCTTGCCCGAGGTGCAGAATTTGCACGTGCGGCATTCGGGCGTGTAAAGCGGGATCACGTGGTCACCCACGGCCACCGAGGTCACGCCCGGACCGACTGCCTCGACGATGCCGCCGCCTTCGTGGCCCAGCACGGCGGGGAAAATGCCCTCGGGGTCTTCGCCCGACAGCGTGAAGGCATCGGTGTGGCACACGCCACTGGCGACGATGCGCACCAGCACCTCGCCGGCCTGCGGCGGGGCGACGTCGATCTCGGTGATTTCCAGCGGCTGGCCGGGACCCCAGGCGACTGCGGCACGGGATTTGATCATTGATTCTTCTCCTGAAAGCGAAACGGGCGGCGCGGGCCGCCCGGTACATGAAACCCTAGCAGTTTCAGCCGTTACTCGGGAAGGCGAACTGCGCCTTCTCCACGCCACGCACGGCCCAACGCTGGGTGATGGTCTTGCGACGGGTGTAGAAGCGCACGGCGTCCGGGCCATAAGCGTAGAGGTCGCCGAACAGCGAGCGCTTCCAGCCGCCGAAGCTCTGGCAGGCTACCGGTACCGGCAGCGGTACGTTTACGCCGACCATGCCCACCTGCACGGCGTTGGTGAAGTGGCGCGCGACGGCACCGTCGCGCGTGAATACGCAGGTGCCGTTGCCGAATTCGTGCGCGTCGATCAGCGCGATGGCTTCGGCCAGATCCTGCACTCGCACGATGGCCAGCACCGGGCCGAAGATCTCGTCGCGGTAGATCCGCATGTGCGGGCGCACCTTGTCGAACAGCGTGCCGCCGAGAAAGAAGCCGTCCTCGTGACCGGCGACTTTTGTCCGGCGACCGTCGACGACGATCTCGGCACCTTCGTCCACACCCTGATCGATGTAGGCTCGGACCTTGTCACGGTGGGGGCCGGTGACCAGCGGGCCCATCTCGAGTCCCCGCGTGGTGCCGTTGCCGATGCGCAGGCCTTCGACCTTCGGCCTTAGCCGCTCGACCAGTGCGTCGCCGACCGCATCGCCCACCGCAACCACCACCGAGATCGCCATGCAGCGTTCTCCGCAGGAGCCGTAGGCCGCGCCCATGATGGCGTTTACCGCGTTGTCCAGATCCGCGTCCGGCATCACCACGGCGTGGTTCTTGGCACCGCCGAGCGCCTGCACCCGCTTTCCGTGGGCGGTGCCGGTGGTGTAGATGTATTCGGCGACCGGTGTCGAGCCGACAAAACTGACGGCCTTCACTCGCGGGTCGGTGAGCAGGGTGTCGACGGCTTCCTTGTCGCCGTTGACCACGTTGAACACGCCCGGCGGCAAGCCCGCTTCGGTCAGCAGTTCGGCCAGGATGCGCGCGGTGCTCGGCACCTTCTCCGATGGTTTGAGGATGAAGGTGTTGCCGCAGGCCAGCGCCATCGGGAACATCCACATCGGCACCATGGCGGGGAAGTTGAACGGCGTGATGCCGGCGACCACCCCCAGCGGCGGGAATTCGGACCACGAATCGATGTCCGGTCCGACGTCGCGTGAATGTTCTCCCTTGAGGAATTCGGGCGCGCCGCAGGCGTACTCGACCACCTCGATGCCGCGCGACAGTTCGCCGTGGGCGTCTTCCCACACCTTGCCATGCTCATCGACAATCGCCGCCACCACGCGATCGGCGTGCTTCTCGAGTAATTCCTTGTACTTGAACAGGATGCGCGCACGCTTGAGGGGTTGCGTGGCGCGCCACGCCGGGAAGGCTTCCTGCGCCGCGGCGATCGCGCGCTCGACGGTGCTGCGCGATGCCAGCTCGACCTGACGCGTGATGGCGCCGGTGGCCGGGTTGTATATGGCGGCCGGGCGGTCGGCGTCGCTGAAGGCCTTGCCGTTGATGTAGTGGTCAAGCGTGTCCATCTTCAGTCCTCAAACGGAATATGCGGGAACGGCCTGCAGGCCGTCGGATACGCCGGACGGTCATTGCTCGGGCTCGGCTGGCGTTGGCCATGCCCGTAATACTGCCGCGATCAGGGTGGCCAGCGGTATTGCGAAAAATACGCCCCACAGGCCCCAGATGCCCCCGAAGATCAGCACCGCGGCGATGATCGCGACGGGGTGAAGGTTGACGACTTCCGAGAACAGCAGCGGCACCAGCACGTTGCCGTCAAGAAACTGGATGATGCCGTAGGCTGCCAGGGCGTACCAGAAGTAGGGTGCCAGTCCGAACTCGACGTAGGCGACTACGGCGACGGGTACGGTGACCACTGCCGCGCCGACGTAAGGAACGATCACCGACAGCCCGACCAGCAGCGACAGCAGCATGGCGTAGGGCAGGCCCAGCAGCGCGAACACCACGTAACTGACGGCCCACACGATGAGGATCTCGATGAACTTGCCGCGCACGTAGCTGCCGATGCCGGCCTCCACGTCGATCCACACGTTGTTCACCAGCCTGCGCTCGCGCGGCAGGAAGGACAGGAACCACGCCACGATGTGCTCCTTGTCCTTGAGCATGAAGAACACCAGCAGCGGTACCAGCACCAGATAGACGAGGAAGGTGATGAACTGCACCGCCGAGGTCAGCGAGAGCACGACGATGCGCTGCCCGAAAGCCGTGATGTTGTTGCGGATCGAGGCCAGCAGCTCGTAGACCTGCTGGTCGGAGAAGATCAGTGGATAGCGCTCGGGCAGGTGCAGGGCAAGGTCCTGCAGCCGGGTCGCGATCGCCGGCAGCTCGCGTGCCAGCTGTCCGACCTGGCCGGCCAGCAGCGGGATCAGCAGCAGCATGGTGACGACGAACAGTGTCAGGAACATGCTGAACACAAGCACCACGGAGAGTGATCGCCGCGCACCGTGACGCACGAGGAAACGCACGACGCCTTCGAGCAGGTAGGCAATGATGACGCTGGCGATGAGTGGCGCCAGCAGATTGCCTGCAAACAGCGCGATGCCCGCGCCGATCAGCAGGACCAGCGCGAGGATGACGACCTGCGGGTCGGAAAAGTGACGGTTGAACCAGGACTGAAGATACTGGAGCACGCGCGGGCCTCCGCTTGGCGGGCGGCGCATCCGCCCTGTCAATCAGCCGCGCCGGCTTACCAGAGCTGCCACCATGGCCGGTCCTCAACAGGGCCGCCGCGGTAATAGACGCTGTCCGGGAAGTTCGTCTTGATGATGCGTTCGGTGTCATCGCGCAGTTCGGTCAGACCCATCGCATCGTAGCTGTCGCGCATGATGAACAGGGCTTCCTCGATCGCAGGCGCGTCCGGATAGTTCTTGATGGCCTCCTGGCTGCGGTTCACCGCCGCCACGTAGGCGCCCCGGCGGAGGTAGTAGCGCGCGACGTGGACTTCGTGCTGGGCCAGGGAGTTGACCAGATAGCGCATGCGCTGGATGGCGTCCGGCGTGTAGCGGCTTTCAGGAAAGCGGGTGATCAGTTCGTTGAAGGTTTCGAAGGCTTCCTGCGCGCCCTTGGGGTCACGCTCGGACAGATCCTGGTTCGAAATGAAGCCGAGCAGGCCGAGGTTCTCGTTGAAGTTGACCAGTCCCTTCAGGTAGTAGGCGTAGTCCACGTTGGGGTGGTTCGGGTGCAGGCGGATGAAGCGGTCGGCTGCGGCCAGGGCGAGTTCCCGCTCTTCGGTCTTGTAATAGGCGTAGGCGATCTCGATCTGGGCCTGTTGGGCGAAGCGGCCATAGGGATAACGCGCCTCGAGCTTCTGCAGCAATTCGATGGCGCGATCAAAGCCGCCTTCGTTCATGGCCGTGCGGGCTTCCGCGTGGATGCGCTGCGCGCTCCAGCCCACGGTTTCGTCAACTTCCTCCGGCAGCAGGCCGCAGCCGGCTGCCAGAGCGGCCGAGATAACGGCTAAACTGCGCAACACCTTCATAAGTCCTGCCATTGTTGATCGCACCCGCGTGAAAACGTCCGACGATTATAGCCCAGAGGTTGCGCTGGATTCGCGCCGTGAGCTGGAGGTTCCAGCCTCCTGCGCCGGACTGCGCCTGGATCGCGCGCTTGCGCAGCTTTTCCCTCAGCATTCCCGCACGCGCCTGCAGGGCTGGCTGAAGGACGGGCATGTCCAGCTCGATGGCGCGCCGCGCGACGCCAAGCACAAGGTGTGGGGCGGCGAGCGTCTGCTCATCGACGAACCGGAGCCGCAAGCGGTCCTCGCCGAACGGCCCGAGGACATCGCGCTCGATGTGGTGTTCGAGGACGATCAACTCATCGTGTTGAACAAGCCGGCCGGCCTGGTCGTGCACCCGGGCAGTGGCAACTGGAGCGGCACGCTGCTGAACGCCCTGCTGCACCATGCGCCGACGCTGGAGAGCGTGCCGCGCGCCGGCATCGTGCATCGGCTCGACAAGGAAACCAGCGGCCTGATGGTGGTGGCCAAGACGCTGACCGCGCAGACTGATCTGGTGCGCCAGTTGCAGGCGCGCAGTGTCCGTCGGCACTACCTTGCGCTGGTGCATGGTGTCGTGTCGCGTGCGGGCAGCGTCGATGCCCCGATCGGCAGGCACCCGCAGCAGCGCACGAAGATGGCGGTGGTCGAGGGTGGTCGCGAGGCGCGTACGCATTACACCATCCGTCAGCGTTTCGCCGCGGCCACGCTCGTGGAGTGCCGGCTCGAGACCGGCCGCACACATCAGATCCGCGTTCATATGGCGAGCATCGGCCATCCGCTGGTTGGAGATCCGGTGTACGGGCGTCGCAAGTCCGGCTGCAGGGTGCTGGACGCCTTCCCGCGACAGGCGCTGCATGCCTTCCGACTGGGGCTGTTGCATCCGGGCAGCCATGAGCCCATGCAGTGGGAGGCGGCCCTGCCGCAGGACTTCGAGGCGTTGCTGCAGGCGCTGCAAGGGGAGGAGGAGCGGTCATGAGTTTTCCGGCAGCGTGGATCGTTCCCGACTGGCCGGCCCCGGCCGCCGTGCGCGCGCTGGTGACGACGCGTAGCGGCGGCGTGAGCGGTGCGCCTTATGAGGGGCTCAATCTCGGGTCGCACGTCGGTGACGCTGCGGCCGCGGTCCATGCAAATCGCCGCCTGCTGGCGGCGCACCTGCCGGCAGAGCCGGTCTGGCTGGAGCAGGTGCATGGGGTGGACGTGGTGCGTGCCGATACGGCGAGTGCTGGCGCGGCGGCTGACGCAGCGTTCACGCGAGAGGCCGGCGTGGTATGTGCGGTACTCACC
>JBFHJY010000145.1:0-5855 GCA_041595655.1 Azoarcus sp. | reverse complement strand
TCCTCGTGCATGGCGGCGATGAAGCGATCGGTCAGCGCACGGATGGTCTCGCCGTTTTCCTGCGCGCGGCGGATGATCTTGTCGTCGATGTCGGTGATGTTGCGCACATAGGTGACATCGAAGCCGCTGGCGCGCAGCCAGCGCGTGACCATGTCGAACACCACCATGACCCGCGCATGCCCGAGGTGGCAGTAGTCATACACCGTCATGCCGCACACGTACATGCGGACCTTGCCGGGCTCGATCGGAACGAAGTCTTCCTTCTTGCGGGTCAGGGTGTTGTGGATCTGCAGCATGCCGTCATCCATTCGGGGTGGCTGATCGCGGCGGAAACCGGGCCGCGGGCGCAGTGCGCCACGGTGGGGGTTTTGCTAGAATCCTTGCGATCTGCGGAAGCGCGCGATCATAGCACAGCGCCCCTCCAGCCGAACGGCCGCCCGCCCTGCACCCAGACCGGAACCGAACCATGAAACGACTGCTCTGCGCCATCGCCCTGCTCACCCTCACCGGCCTTGCACAGGCCTCCAATCCGGTGATTGAACTGCACACCAACCGCGGCGTCATCACACTGGAACTCGACGCCGAAAAGGCTCCGGCCACTGTCGAGAACTTCATCTCGTACGTGAACACGGGCTTCTACAACGGCACCGTATTCCATCGCGTCATCGACGGTTTCATGATCCAGGGCGGTGGTTTCGACCAGGCCTTGCGACAGCGCCCGACCCGGAGTCCGATCCGCAACGAGGCTGCAAATGAGCTGAAGAACACCGCCGGCACCATCGCCATGGCGCGCACCAGCGATCCCGATTCGGCCACTTCTCAGTTCTTCATCAATCTCGCCGACAACACCGCCCTCGACTATCCGAAGCCCGACGGTCACGGCTATGCGGTATTCGGCAAGGTCACCTCCGGCATGGAGGTGGTGCAGGCCATCGGCAAGAGTGCGGTGCGCCGCGCAGGCATGCATCAGCACCTGCCCGTCGAACCCGTCGTCATCGAACGCGCGGTCCTGCGTCCGACCGCAAACTGAACCCTCTGGAGACCCCATGAACGTCAAGCTGCACACCAACCACGGCATCATCACGCTGGAACTGGATGCCGAGAAGGCACCTGCCACCGTCGAGAACTTCGTCACCTACGTCAAGGCTGGCCATTACGACAACACGGTGTTCCATCGCGTCATCGACAACTTCATGATCCAGGGCGGCGGCTTCGAGCCGGGCATGACGCAGAAGCCGACGCGCGAGCCGATCCAGAACGAAGCCGACAACGGCCTCAAGAACGAAATCGGCACCGTCGCCATGGCCCGCACCCAGGCTCCGCATTCGGCCACTGCACAATTCTTCATCAACGTCGCCGACAACGCTTTCCTGAACTTCCGTTCGGCCGACCTGAACGGCTACGGCTACTGCGTCTTCGGCCGCGTCAGCGACGGCATGGACGTGGTCGACAAGATCAAGGGCGTGCGTACCGGCTCCAAGGGCTTCCACCAGGACGTGCCGGTCGAGGACGTCGTGATCGAACGCGCCGAACTGGTCTGACGCAGACCCTGTGAAAGCCCTCTTCATCTCCGACCTGCACCTGTCGGAGGACACACCGGCAACGCTGGCGGCCTTTGACGCCCTGCTCGGCGGACCGGCGCGCGAGGTCGATGGGCTGTACATCCTTGGCGACCTGTTCGAGTACTGGGCGGGGGACGATGACGACACACCGCTCGCACGCCACGTCGCCGCCGGCTTGCGGGCTTTAGCCGACGAAGGCGTGCAGGTGTTCTTCCTCGCCGGCAACCGCGACTTCCTGCTCGGCCAGGCCTACGCCACCGCCGCCGGCATGCGCCTGCTCGCCGAACCAAGTGAGATCTCACTGGGCGAAAAGCGCGTGTTGCTGTCCCACGGCGACACCTTGTGCACCGACGACCGCGCCTATCAGGACTATCGCAGCATGGTGCGCGCGCCCGATTGGCAGTCGGGCTTTCTCGCCAGGCCGCTGACCGAGCGCCGCGCCTTCATCGACGATCTGCGTCGCCGCAGCAAGCAGGCTACGCGCGAAAAACCCATGGAGATCATGGACGTCAGCGCGCAGGCCGTAGAGGACCTGCTGCGCAGTCACCGCTACCCCACGCTGATCCACGGCCATACCCACCGCCCGGATCGCCACGTGCATCACGTAGATGGTCACGAATGCGTGCGCTGGGTGCTGTCCGACTGGCACGACGACGCGCCCTGGCTGATGTGGGACGACCGACACGGCTTCATCACCGGCCGTACGCCGGCGAATGCCCCTCAATGAACAAGGCCGCCCGAGGGCGGCCTTGTTCATGTCGTGCCAGCGGTGTTTCAGACGCCCAATCCTCGTGCCAGATCAGCCTGGATGTCGTCCACTGCTTCCAGTCCCACCGCCACACGCAACAGCCCTTCGCCAATGCCGGCCGCCGCCCGCGCCTCGGCCGAGATGCGGCCGTGTGTGGTGGTGGCCGGATGCGTGATGGTGGTACGCGTATCCCCCAGGTTGGCGGTGATCGACAGCATCTTCGTCGAATCGACCACCTTCCACGCCGCCTCGCGCCCGCCTTTCACGTCGAAGCTGACGATTGCCCCGCCAAAACCCTTCTGCTGACGCATGGCCAGCGCATGCTGCGGATGAGAAACCAGCCCGGGGTAGTAGACGCGCGCCACGCCCGGCTGCGCCTCAAGCCAGGTTGCAAGCCTGAACGCCGCCGCAGACTGTGCCTCCATGCGCAGCCGCAGCGTCTCCAGCCCTTTCAGGATCACCCAGGCATTGAACGGCGAGATGCACGGACCGGCCGTACGCAGGAACTTGAACACCTCCTCGATCACCGCCTTGCACCCGACGACAGCACCGCCCAGAACGCGGCCTTGGCCATCGAGATACTTGGTCGCGGAGTGAATGACCACGTCCGCCCCCATTTCCAGCGGGCGCTGCAGCGCTGGCGTGCAGAAGCAGTTGTCCACCGCGAGCAACGCACCACTGGCGTGTGCAACTTCGGCCACGGCAGCGATGTCGACGACTTCGGTCAGAGGATTCGACGGCGTCTCGACGAAGAACAGCCGGGTGCTCGCGCGCACCGCCTTGCGATAGGCCTCCAGATCGGTCGCCGGAACAAGCGTAGTCTCAATGCCGAACCTGGAGAGGATGTTGCCGAAGAGCTGTTGCGTGGCGCCGAACAGGCCGGTGGAGGCGACGATATGATCACCCGCCTTCATGGTCCCCATCACCAGTGCCAGGATGGCAGCCATGCCGGAAGCCGTTGCGACGCAGGACTCCCCCCCTTCAAGCGCGGCAAGGCGTTCCTGCATCATGGAGACGGTGGGATTCGTGAAGCGGGCATAGACCATGCCATCCTCGGCTCCCGAAAAGCGCGCCGCAGCCTCGGCAGCACTGCCGAAGACAAAACTGGAGGTCAGGTAAAGCGCTTCACTGTGCTCCCCGAACTGGCTGCGCATAGAGCCAGCGCGAACGGACAGCGTATCGAATTCGTAGTCGTTCATCGATGGGTTACGGCCTCCGGCCTCAGTGGTCCTGGTGGCCGACGACGAGATTGAGGTCGAGCTGGGCGTCGTCATCTTCGCTCCCGCTGCTCTCTCCACGCTGGTTCTCCACGCCGTACAGATACTCGTCAGTGACATCACCGGTCACGTAGCAACCGTCAAAGCACGAGGTCTCGAACACCGAAATCGCCGGATTGAGCGCTGTCACGGAGCTCCTCAGATCCTCAAGATCCTGATAGATCAGGCCGTCTGCGCCGATCTCGCGGCAGATCTCTTCCTCGTCCCGATTCGCCGCGATCAGTTCGCTGCGCGACGGCATGTCGATGCCGTAAACGTTGGCATAACGCACCGGCGGGGCCGCCGAGGCCATATACACCTTCTGCGCACCTGCTTCACGCGCCATCATGACGATCTCGCGACTGGTCGTGCCGCGCACGATGGAGTCGTCTACCAACAACACCTTCTTGCCGGCGAACTCCTGCGGAATGGTGTTGAGCTTCTGGCGCACGGACTTACGCCGCACGGCCTGCCCCGGCATGATGAAGGTTCGGCCGATGTAGCGGTTCTTCACGAAACCTTCGCGGTACGGCAGGCCAAGCTGACTGGCCATTTCCATCGCCGACTGACGGCTCGAATCCGGAATCGGGATGACCACGTCAATCTCGATGTCCGGGCGCGTGCGCTTGAGCTTGCGAGCGAGGAACTCCCCCATCTTCACGCGCGACTCGTACACCGAAATGCCGTCGATGATCGAGTCCGGACGAGCCAGATACACGAACTCGAACATGCACGGCGCCTGCACCGTATGCGGGGCGCACTGGCGGCTCTTGAAGTTGCCGTCCAGATCGATCAGAACCGCCTCGCCGGGCGCCACGTCGCGCACCGTGCGGTAACCCGTGACGTCAATGGCCACCGACTCGGAGGCCACCATCCATTCCGTGCCGTCGGCGACGTCGCAACGACCGACCACCAGCGGGCGGATGCCGTGCGGATCGCGGAAGGCCAGCAGGCCGTAGCCGGAGATCATCACCACCGCGGCATAGGCGCCACGACAGCGGCGATGCACGTTGGTCACGGCACGGAACACCGCCTCATCGTCGAGCTTGAAGCCATTGGCGGCGGCCTGCAGTTCATGCGCGAGCACGTTGAGCAGCACCTCGGAATCCGAATTGGTGTTGATGTGACGCAGGTCTGACAGGAACAGCTCGCGCTTGAGCTCGTCGGAATTGGTCAGGTTGCCGTTGTGCGCGAGCAGCAGGCCGAACGGCGAATTAACGTAGAACGGCTGCGCCTCGGCCGGGTTGCAGGCCGATCCGGCGGTCGGATAGCGCACGTGACCGATGCCCCAGTCACCAACCAGATTGCGCATGTTGCGCGTCCGGAAGGCGTCACGCACGAGCCCAGGAGCCTTGTGCATGTAGAACTTTCCGCCGTCCGACGTTGCAATGCCGGCCGCATCCTGACCACGGTGCTGAAGCACCATCAGGCCGTCATAAAGCAACTGGTTGACCGGGGACTTCGCGACGACCCCTATGATTCCGCACATGGAGCAAACACCTATCTGAACCGAATTCTCTCGGCGACCACTTCCGGCAGCCACGGCTTGGAAGCGATGACTGCCGTCTCGAGCGGCGGCGCGAACAGCGAATCGACCCACCAGGTCTCCTTCGCCATACCGAGCATGCCACCCACCAAAACCAGCACAAAGGCAATCGCCAACCCTCTGGCGACGCCGAAAAAGGTACCGAACATCCGGTCAGCCGGACCCAGTCCGGCCGCACGCAACAATTCACGCAACAGGAAACGCAGCACGGCCGCGAGCAATAGTACGCCGATGAAAACCAGTGCAAAACCGGCGACCTGACGCCAGGCCGGCTCGGCAATGTACGCAGCGAGCATGTCCGCCACCCGGGATGCATACATCCATGCCGCGCCGAGCGCCACGATCCACGCCAGCAGCGCGACGACCTCGCTGACCAGCCCCCGCCACAGGCCCACCAGCGCAGACAACACAACGATCACCAGCAGGACATAATCGAGCACTGTCATGCGGACTTCAGCGCGTGATCACGACGCCGTCGAACGATGCCCCACGCAGGCGTCCAATCATTGCCTCGGCTTCCGTGCGTGACCCAAAGGGCCCCATCCGCACTCGGCTCACACCCTCTGCATTCTCGATGAAACTCTGAAAGCCTTTCGCCTCAAGAGCGCGCTGATGAGCGCGTGCCTTGGTTTCGTCGCTGAAGGCCCCGGCCTGCACCACGAATCGGGCAGCGTCGGTTTGCGCCTGCGCTGCACGACCTTCCAGGATGGCGCGAGCGCGACGCGCCTCGGCACTGTCCTCCG
>JBFHJY010000144.1:0-5909 GCA_041595655.1 Azoarcus sp. | reverse complement strand
GCGGAGGCGGGTTTCGCCGCCACGCCGGCGCTCGGTTTGGCCGCGGATGCCTTCGTCGCAGCAGCCTTCGTCGCGCGCGGGCTGCGGGACGGTGGCAGGCGTTGCTCGAGCGCGGCGTCTTCCTGCTTGAGGCTGGCGCGGAGCGCCGTGCGGGTGCTGCTGCGTGTGGCCATGGTCAGTTCTCCAGCTGGGTCAGAATGGCGGCAACGAGCCGTTCGACTTCCTCGCGCGCGGCTTGTGCGTTGCGGCCCAGATCGAATACCGAGCCGCCGCGCACGGCGGACAGTGCATAGGCGCTGCGCTGCGACAGGGCGGCATCGAGGACGGGAAGCTCGAAGTCCTGCATGACCTCCAGTACGTCATCGGCCAGTGCGGTGCGCGTGACGCGATTGGGCAGCAGCGCACCGCGCAGCTGGCGGTCGAGGATCAGGCGTTCGATCGCGCGCGTCGACCACAGGTCGGTCGGGCTGGGCACGACCGGCACGACGGCCACTCCGGCCAGGTCGAGTGCGGCGGCAGTCAGCGGGTGTTCGATGGAGGGCGGGCAGTCGAGGATCAGGACGTCGCAGTTGCGCATGGACGCGCGCAGATCGCGCTCCAGCTCATCGGCCGGGCCTGACGGGAGGACGACTTCGGCCGGGAAGGGCTGCCCGGGCGGTGCGGATTCCGCCCAGCGTGAGGCACTTTGCTGCGGGTCCAGATCAGCCACCGCCACGCGCAGACGTTGTCGCGCCAGCCCGGCGGCGAGCTGCATGGCGACGGTGGTCTTGCCAGAGCCGCCTTTCTGCGAGCTGAGTGCGATGATCCGGCCCTTCTTCATGCCTGTTCTCCCCTGTTCAGCGGTTCTGCGCGGTCCACGGCAAGGCGCCGGTAGAGTGCATGGTACCCCCTTCGACGCGACCTTCGAATACATCGTCGCCGATGCGGAAGCGGATGTCGCGACCGCTCAGCTGCAGGTCGTCGACCTGTACCGCGTTTCCGCCCACGCTGGCGTTGCCCTCGAGGTGCTGGAACTGCTGGTGCAGCTGCAGCATGAGGGGCGGGTCCCCCGGCTTGCGCTCGATCTTCCAGGTGCCGGCCACCTGTGCCGGCACGACCCACATGAAGATCGGTTTCGTGTACATCTCGGCGCGCGCGTCGGGCTGCCAGTCACCCATGTCGAAGCTGTGCGAGACGATACGCGTGCCAGGTGACAGTCGTGTGAGGATGTATGGCCGCAGTCGCAGGTTGATCTGCGGCAGCAGATACATGGTGACGACATCGGCATCGGCGAAATCGGTCTCGAACAGGTCGGCTTCGATGAACCTGACGCGGTCACCCACGCCCGCTTCATCCGCCCGTGCGCGCGCCCATTGCACAAGCCACGGATCGAGCTCGACGCCGATGGCGCTGCGCACGCCGTACTGGCTGGCCGCGGTGACGAGGATGCGGCCGTCGCCCGAGCCCAGATCGACGACGTGGTCGTCGGCCTTTACGTCAGCCATTTCCAGCATCAGCCGTACCGTCGGCATCGGCGTCGGAACGTAATCCACGTCGAGTGCCGGCGTGGTGTCGATGACGGTGGTTTGCTCGACGTTCGCACCGGCAGTCGCGGGGGCGGCGAGAACGGCCGTGACGGCAAGAAGCATGGCGATGGTGCCGGATTGTCGGGAGGGCGGGGTGCGCATTCGGTTTCCTGGTTGGACGCGAAGCCCCCTCAGGCAACATCTTTCGCGCGAAGTTCGGAACCGTTACGGGCCGGTTGGCGGCAGGCCGAGTCCGGGCTGGTCAGCACCGCCGTACAGGTCGGCGAACTCGTCCTCGGGGACGACCGTCACCGAGATTTCCGGCGCGTGTGCGCCGCCACCGAGGATGACGCCGCGCAACGGCGAAATGTCGCTGAAGTCGCGTCCCCAGCCGATCGTGATGTGTTCCAGGTCGGCCCATATGGCGTTGGTCGGATCGAGATCTAACCAGCCTGCGTCCGGCACATACACCGACACCCAGGCGTGCGTCGCGTCGGCACCGATCAGGCGGGGGCGTCCGGGCGGCGGGCGGGTCAGCAGATAGCCCGAGACGTAGCGCGCCGACAGGCCGAGCGAGCGCAGGCAGGCGATCATGAAATGCGCGAAGTCCTGACATACGCCGCGTCGCGTCTCGAACACTTCGAGCACCGGCGTGCTGACGTCGGTGGCCTCCGGATCGAAGGTGAATTCATCGAAGATGCGCCGCATCAGTTCGTGACAGGCGGCCAGCAGAGGACGACCCGGGCTGAAGCTGGGTGCCGCGTATTCCGCGAAGATCCGCTTGATGCGCACGTCGGTGGATTCGAACAGGAAGGCCGATGCTTCCAGTTCGGCCGGCGTCAAGCGGCGTCCCGCCTGGTAACGCAGTCGCTCGCGCACGCCATCCCAAGGCGGCGAGCCTTCGAGCAGAGGCAGGCCGCGTTCGTGCAGTTCCACCCAGCATTCGCTGCGTACGACGAGCTCCTCGTGGGCGCTCTCGAAGTGCATGGCGGTGATACGGTTGCCGAAACTGTCATCGAAGCTGCGGCTGCGCGACGGGTCGGGACTGACGTGCAGTCGATGCGTGACGCAATGCTGCCACGGCAGTTCACGCGGCTGCAGGCGCATCAGCTGGTGTGACTCACGCACCGGCTGTTCGTAGCCGTAGCGCGTTTCGTGCAGGATGTGATAGCGCAGGCGGGTCATGCCGTGCCCCGGAAGCGCGCGTGGCTGACGGCATGGATGAAGAAGCGCTCATGCACTTCGTCGGACAGCGTCTGCGCGGTGTTCCAGGCGTCCTCCAGCAGGGTCGCCAGCCGTGCGCAGGCCGGGTCGCACTGTTCGGCTTCGAAGGCGGTCAGGTCGAAGCGCGCCAGGCGGCGCTGCAACTAGCCGATCTGCGGCGGAATGCTGTGCCCCAGATCCTGCGAGGCGAGCGTCAGGTAGCGCTGCAGGGCCTCTGCCTGGAAGGCGATGGAATGCGGGTTGGTGGGGTCGAACACCAGCAGATGCACGACCGGCAGCAGTTCCGGTACGCGGCGGTAGCGCGCACGGTAGGTGACGATGGAATTGCAGGCCTCGAGCAGCCATTCGAGCATGCGCTCGCGCTCCTGTGCGGGGGTGTCGAGCACCGAGCGGATCATCGTCGACAGCGCTGCCAGGCGCTCGATGCGTCGGCCGAGGATGAGGAAGCGCCAGCCCTCGTCGCGGGTCATGTCGTCGAGGGCGAAGCCCGCCAGCGAAATGCAGTCGAGCATCACGCGGTCGAGTATGGCGAGCGCACGTCCGAGGGTTGCCGGCGGCGGTCGCAGTGCCTTCTCCAGGCGGTTGAGCACATGCCAGTTGTCCGACGACAGGCGTTCGCGCACGTGGTTGGTGTTGAGGCCGAGGGCGCGCAGGTTGGCGGCGATGGAGCCCGGCTGGTCATAGTCGGCAACGGCTGCGAGCAGACGTTCCTCCAGATCCGCTTCCGCATCCGCAACCGGCGGGACGACGCCCAGGCGTGCGGCCGCATCGAGCAGGCCGCCCAGTTCCTCGTCCACCTCGTCGTTGCCGCTGGCGATGCGGGTCAGTACCGTGCGCAGCAGCCGTGCCGAAGCTTCGCAGCGCTCCGAGTGGCGTCCCATCCAGAAAAGGTTCTCGCCGACCCGCGACGGCACCTCGGTGCCACTCACCATCAGGTCGATCATGCCCAGCCGCTTCTTGATCAGCCCGCCGCGCTCGATCGGTCCGTCGGCCTGCATCCAGGTGTCCTTGGACAGCCCGCCGCGCTGCATCGAGATGACTTCCACGCCGGCTTCCGGCGCCACGCGGGTGAGTGCGCCGGGCATCACGACGTAGCCGTCCGGCGTGGCTGCCGCGAACATGCGCAGTCCGACCGAGCGCGACAGCAGCCGGTCCTGTTCGCCCTGCGTTGACCACACCGGAGCCTGCGACAGGCGCACCCATTCGTGCGCGACGTAGGCGTGCGGTTGTGCCACGATGCTGTCGACCATGTCCTGCAGGGCCTGTCCCTGCAGGGTGTGACCGAAGACCGGCTCCATGTTCATGTCCGGATAGGCGGGCTTGATGACCAGGTCGTCGAGATTGGCCAATACATGCTCCAGCGCCGGCGTTTCGCCACACCACCAGCTCGCCACCGACGGGATGGCGAGCGGCTCGCCCAGCAGGCGCTCGGCGATGCCGGGCAGGAAGCCGAACAGCGCGGCGCTCTCGAGTACGCCGCTGCCCAGTGCGTTGGCCATCAACACGCGCCCGGCGCGCACCGCGCCGAGCAGCCCCGGCACGCCCAGCGCCGAGTCGGCACGCAGCTCAAGCGGATCGCAGAAGTCGTCGTCGAGGCGGCGCAGGATCGCATGCACGCGGCGCAGGCCGCGCAGCGTCTTCAGGTAGACGGTGTCGTTGCGTACCGTCAGATCCTGTCCCTCGACCAGCGGGAAGCCCAGATAGCGGGCGAGGAAGGCGTGCTCGAAATAGGTTTCGTTGTAGGGGCCGGGGGTCAACAGCACGCACAGCGGGCTGTCGCCGTCGGCGGGCGCCATGCGGGCCAGTCCGTCCTGCAGTGCCCGGAAGAAGCTGCCGAGCTTGTGCGCGCGCAGGCGGCGGAAGGCATCGGGGAAGGCCTGCGATGCGACGATGCGGTTCTGCAGCGCGTAACCGGCACCCGACGGGCCCTGCGTGCGGTCGGCGATCGCCCACCAGCCGCCGTCCGGTGCGCGCGCCAGATCCACGGCGTACAGATGCAGGAAGCGTCCGCCGACCGGGCGGATGCCGTGGCACGGCCACTTGTAGCCGTGCTGGCCGAAGACCAGCGCTGGCGGCAGCAGACCCTCGGCGAGCAGTTGCTGCGGTCCGTAGAGGTCGGCCAGCACCCGGTCGAGCAGTTCGGCACGCTGTGCCACGGCGGCCGACAGCGTGCCCCATTCTTCGGCGCTGATCACCAGCGGCAGCATGTCGAGCTCCCACGGGCGACTCATGCCCTTGGGGTCGGCGTAGACGTTGTAGGTCACCCCGTCTGCGGCGATGGCGTCGGCCACGAAGGTCGCACGCTGACGCATGGCCGATGAGGAGAGGCCCTCGATGCGACGGGCAAAGGCCTCCCAGTGCGGTCGCGGCACGCCCGGCCCGGCGAGCATCTCGTCGTAGCGATCGGTGGCGAAGGGGTAGGTGTCGATCAGTCCGGCAGGCATGCTCAGTCCGGCTCGCGCGGAAACCAGCAGTCGGCGATGGACTGGTGCAGCCCTCCGATATCCCCCTGCACGCGGTCCATGAAGTCGTGCAGGCCATGACCGTTCACCAACCGGTCGACGTCGGCGTCCAGCGCATGCCGCCGTGCCTCGATCGCCATGCGCAGCGGCAGTTCGTTGCGCGGCAGGCGGGTCAGCGCCGCTTCGCAGCACGACAGCGCGTGGGCCACCGAGCGCGGGAAGTCGGTGTCCTGCAGCAGGTAACGCACCACGTCGACGCCATTGACGCGCCGCTTGACGTGCTGGCGGTACATCTGGAAGGCGCTCTGCGAACGCAGGATGCTGGTCCACAGCAAGCCTTCGTAGGGCGCCGGTTCGTCGCTGCGCGCGAGCAGGCGCAGTGCGCCCATGTCGATCTGGCGCGTGGTCATGTCGGCGCGTTCGATGTTGTGACCGAGCTGGATGAATTCGTAGGCGTCGTCGTGGCTCATGCAGCCGGCCATCAGGCCGGTCAGGGTCTGGCAGCGCTGCACGATCTCGGACAGGAACTCGTGCCGGCCGCGCTTGCTGACGCCCTGGTCGACGTTGTCGCGGGCGAACAGGTAGAGCTCGTTGATGTTCTCCCAGCTTTCCTGTGGCATCAGGTCGCGCGAGTTACGGATGTTGTCGCGCGCCATCTTGATGCAGTACGCCAGCGACACACCGTGATTCATGTCAGCAAGCAGAAAATCGAGCGTGG
>JBFHJY010000143.1:0-5999 GCA_041595655.1 Azoarcus sp. | reverse complement strand
TGAAGATGAAGTCCATAGCGGTTTCCGATTAGAATTCCGCCGATTCTAGCCCGGATGACAGACCTCTGCGGTCTGCCCTCCGCCTCCCGGATTGCCCAAATGTCCCTCCTGCTGCTTGCCGCCGCCTACCTGATCGGCTCAATTCCCTTCGCCGTGGTTTCCTCGCGCCTGTTCGGCCTGGCCGACCCGCGGACCTACGGTTCGGGCAACCCCGGCGCAACCAACGTACTGCGCAGCGGCAACAAGGCTGCTGCCGTCGTCACCCTGATCGGTGATTGCCTAAAGGGTTGGGGTGTGGTGTGGGCCGCAGGCGCCATCGGATTCGAGCCGGGCGCGGCAGCACTGGCCGGACTGGCGGCATTTCTCGGTCACGTGTTCAGCGTGTTCCTGCGCTTCAGGGGCGGCAAGGGCGTGGCAACCGCACTCGGCGTGCTCGCCGGCATCAGCCTGCCGATCGCCGGCGTGGCCTTGCTGGTGTGGATCGCAGTGGCACGCGGCAGTGGCTACTCATCGGCCGCAGCCCTTGCGGCGGCCGCATCGGCCCCGCTGACCGGCTTCCTGCTGCTCGACGACACGCTCGTGATCGGCGTGCTGATGGCGATGACCGCGTTGCTGGTACTGCGCCATTCCGAGAACATCCGCCGCCTGAAGAACGGTACCGAATCGAAGATCGGCGGAAAGAAATAAGCCAGGCCGCTCAGGCCGCCGGGGCGGACAGCTCCCAGAGCGGCCAGCGCGGACGGACACCGACGGCCACCCCGGATGCGGGGCGCTCACCGCCCTGCAGGCGCAACGCACCAGCGAAGGCGATCATGGCGCCGTTGTCCGTGCACAGTTCGGGCTCGGGATAGAACACCCGCCAGCCACGCCTGGCAGCTTCACTCGAAAGCGCGGCACGCAGGTCGCGATTGGCCCCCACCCCTCCCGCCACAACGAGTTGCCGCACACCGCTGTCCTTCAGTGCGCGCAGCGCCTTGGCACACAGCACGTCGACCACCGCCCGCTGAAAATCGGCAGCCAGGTCGGCCGCGTACGCGCCATCCCAGTCCGCTGAGGAAACAACATTCAGTACAGCCGTCTTGAGCCCGCTGAAGCTGAAATCGAGATCGCCCGAGCGCAGCATCGGGCGGGGCAGCGCGAAGCGCCCGGGAATACCGGTCGCAGCCAGCGCAGCCAGCTGCGGCCCACCCGGATAGCCCAGCCCCATCAATTTGGCCGTCTTGTCGAAGGCCTCTCCCGCGGCGTCATCCAGCGTCTCGCCGAGCAGCTCATACTCGCCGACCCCGGTGACGTGCATCAGCTGCGTGTGCCCACCCGACACGAGCAAGGCAATGAACGGGAAGGACGGCGGATCGGCTGACAGCAAGGGCGACAACAGGTGGCCCTCGAGGTGGTGGATGGGCAATGCCGGAATGTCCAGCGCCATCGCGTACGACTGGGCAAAACTTGCGCCAACCAGCAAGGCACCTGCCAGACCGGGGCCGGCCGTATAGGCCACGGCATCGAGCTGCCGGGCCTCCGTGCCGGCCACCTCCAGCGTCTGCCGAACGAGCAACGGCAGCAGGCGGATGTGATCGCGTGAGGCCAGCTCCGGCACGACGCCGCCGTAGGCAGCGTGCAGGTCGACCTGCGTGTGCACACGGTGCGCCAGCAGACCGGCAGCCGTGTCGTACACGGCCACGCCGGTTTCGTCGCAGGAAGTTTCGATACCGAGAACGATCATGGCGCAGCCGCGGAGCAAAGGGGCGAAGTCTAGCGCGTTCGCCCCTCGCCCTCCACCATCGACACCCTTGCATTCGTATATCGAGGACCGTTATACTTCGCGCCTTTCTGCACAAGACACACAAGGACGTTCGTTCATGCCGGGTATTCGCGTCAAGGAAAACGAGCCGTTTGAAGTTGCCATTCGCCGCTTCAAGCGCACCATCGAAAAGACCGGTTTGCTGACCGAGCTGCGTTCGCGCGAGTTCTACGAGAAGCCGACCGCCGAGCGCAAGCGCAAGCTTGCCGCCGCGGTGAAGCGCAATCACAAGCGCCTGCGCAGCCAGATGCTGCCGCCGAAACTGTACTGATCGAAGCTTCCCCTCGAGCAGACATCCCACGCCGGGGCGGCCAACAGGTCGCCCCGGCGTGGGTTTTTCGTTAGGGAAAAGGAAGTTCACATGTCCCTCAAGACCCAGGTTCAGGATGACATGAAGGCTGCATTGCGCGCGCGCGAGGCAGCCCGTCTCTCCGCCGTCCGACTGCTGCTGGCAGCGATCAAGCAGAAGGAAATCGACGAGCGCGTCGAGCTCGACGACAACGGCGTCATGGCGGTGGTCGAGAAGCTCGTCAAGCAGCGCCGGGACTCGGCACGGCAATATGAAGAGGCCGGCCGGCCCGACCGGGCGGCCTCCGAACGCTTCGAAATTGAAGTGCTGTCGACTTACCTGCCCGCCGCCATGGACGAAGCCGAGCTGGTCGCCGCCATCGAGTCGGCCATCCGGGAAACCGGTGCCGCCGGAGCCGCGGACATGGGCAAGGTGATGGGCCTGCTCAAGGCACAACTGGCCGGGCGAGCCGACATGTCCGACGTCTCGCGACGCGTCCGCACCCAACTCGTCGGCTGACGCCGCCGATCGCGCCGACGCGCCCGATGATTCCGCGATCCTTCATCCAGGATCTCCTCGCCCGGGTCGACATCGTCGACGTCCTTGAACGCCATCTCACGCTCAAGAAAGGCGGCGCGAACTACTTCGCCTGCTGCCCCTTCCACGGCGAGAAGACGCCATCGTTCTCGATCAGCCCGAGCAAGCAGTTCTACCACTGCTTCGGCTGTGGCGTGCATGGAAACGCCATCGGCTTCCTGATGGAATACAGCGGCCTGTCCTTCATCGAGGCCGTACGCGAACTGGCACAACAGGTCGGCATGCAGGCTCCCCAGGAGCAGGCGGATCCCCTGCAAGCCCAGCGCGCCGGCGAGCACGAGAGCCTGCTCGCGGCAATGGAGAAGGCCACTCAGTTCTATCGCGACCAGCTCAAGCAGAATCCGCAGGCCATCGAGTACCTGAAGAAACGCGGACTTACCGGCGAGATCGCGGCGCGCTTCGGCATCGGCTTCGCACCCGCAGGCTGGCAGTCACTGGAAGCGGCGTTCCCCAACTACCATGACAAGACCCTGCTCGACGCCGGTCTCGTCATCGTCAACGATCAGGGGCGGCGCTACGACCGCTTCCGCGAACGCATCATGTTCCCGATTCAGGATCGGCGCGGGCGTGTCATCGCCTTTGGAGGCCGGGTGCTCGATTCCGGCGAACCCAAGTACCTCAACTCCCCGGAAACCCCGCTGTTCGAGAAGGGACGCGAGCTATACGGCTTGCGCCAGGCGATGCAGGCAATGCGCGAAGACGACGGCTTTGCGCTGGTGGTCGAGGGCTACATGGACGTCGTCGCACTGGCACAGTTCGGCATCGGCAACGCCGTGGCCACGCTCGGCACGGCCACCACGCCGCATCATGTACAGAGCCTGCTGCGCTACGCCGATCGCATCGTCTTCTGCTTCGACGGCGACAAGGCCGGTCGCAAGGCTGCCTGGCGCGCGCTCGAGTCCTCGCTCGAAACCCTGCGTGATGACGCCACGCTCGCCTTCCTGTTCCTGCCCGAAGGACAAGACCCGGACTCCTTCGTGCGCGCCAAAGGCGCGGAAGCGCTGCGCGAAGCCGCAGGGAACGCCACTCCGCTGGCGAGCTTCCTGATGAACGAACTGACCTCCGAGTGCGACCTCGAAACGGCCGAAGGACGCGCCCGACTGGTGCACGAAGCGCGGCCTCTCGTGACGCGCGTGGCAGCACCGTTGCTCAAACTGCAACTCCTCAAGGCCGTGGCGGAAGCCGGCGGCCTGAATCAGCGCGAAGTCGAGCATGCATGGGGGCTGCATTCGTCGCGGCCGGCGACGCACAGCGACCACAAGCGCGACTCCAGGGCTCCGCGGCAACAACGCAGCCCGGGGCGCGGCCCACGGCGGGCACCTACGGCACCGACCGCAACGCTGCTGCGACTGGTTCTGCAGCACCCGGCGTGGATTGCCCGCATCCCGGTGGATGTCATTCCGCAGGAAGATACCCACGGCCAAGCCCTGCTCGCCCTGTGCGACGCCCTCAGCATCGGCGAACTCGAGACCGGCGGCGGGCTTGCGTCCGTGGTGGAGCATTTTCGCGACTCTGCCCACCACGACACGCTTTCGGCCACCGCAGCCGAATTGGTTGACGCGGACTACGATGAATCCGTGATCGAGCAAATGTTCGAGGACATCCTCGACACCCTCGCAACCCACCATATCGAACAGGAAATTCTGGCGCTGACGAGCAAGGAACGCGAGAGCGGACTCGATGCCGCCGAACGCAGACGACTGGCGCAGCTCATCACCGAGAAGCACCGCAGCCGGAATCCGGGAAAGTCCTGATTTTTGTACTATAATTGACGGTTTCCTTCAAACCATTCAACCGCGATTCAAGGAGTGCCATGGCCCGCGAAAATTCCAAGGGTTCTCGCAAGGACAGCCCCAAGGGACGCACCTCCCGAGCCAGGAAGAAAGTCGAAAGCACGGTCGAGAGCAATGCGGCCGCCGTCGCCGCGCTCGACCCGGAGATTCGCCGCACCCAGCTCAAGGCCCTGATCACGCTTGGCAAGGAGCGCGGCTACCTCACCTACGCGGAGATCAGCGACCATCTGCCCGATGACGTCGCGGACGCCGAGCAGATCGAAGGCATCATCGGCACCTTCAACAACATGGGCATCCAGGTTTTCGACGAGGCCCCGGCCGCCGAAGACCTGCTCATGTCGGACAACGTACCGACGTCGGTCGACGAGGACACCGCCGAAGAAGAAGCCGAGCAGGCTCTTTCTTCCGTCGACTCGGAATTCGGCCGCACAACCGACCCGGTGCGCATGTACATGCGCGAAATGGGCACGGTCGAACTGCTCACCCGCGAGGGCGAGATCGAGATTGCCAAGCGCATCGAGGAAGGCCTGAAGCACATGGTGCAGGCCATCTCCGCCTGCCCCAGCACCATCGCCGAAATGCTCGACGCCGCCGATCGCATCGAGAAGGACGAGATGCGCATCGAGGAACTCATCGACGGCCTGGTAGACCCCAATTCCGGCGAGGACGAACCCACCGCGACGGAAGAGGAAGAGAACGCCACTGCCGACAATGACGACGCCGACGACGATAACGATGACTCGGACGACGACTCGGACGACGACTCCAGCGACGACGAGGACGACGAGGAAACCGCCGCCGAGAAGGAGGCCAGCGCCAACGCCGCCAATCTCCTGAAGCTCAAGACCGATTCGCTCGAACGCTTCACGGAAATCCGCACGCTGCATGAGCGCCAGCAGAAAATCCTCTCTGCCGGCAAGGGCAAGACCAAGGAATATCAAGCGCTGCAGCAGCAGATTTCCGACATCCTGCTGAGCATCCGCTTTACCGCCAAAACCATCGAGCGCCTGTGCGACTCGGTACGTCATCTGGTCGACCAGGTGCGCACGCACGAGCGTCAGGTCCTGCGCCTGTGCGTCGATCGCGCCGGCATGCCGCGCCAGCACTTCATCAAGTCCTTCCCCGGCAACGAGATCAACCTCGACTGGCTGAAGGACGAGATCACGGTGGCCAAAGGCTACACCGACGGCCTGATGCGCGTGCATCCGGCGGTACTGGAAGAACAGCAGAAGCTCATCGACCTGCAGGACGCAACCGGCATTTCGCTCAAGGACATCAAGGACATCAACCGCCAGATGTCCACCGGCGAAGCGAAGATGCGCCGCGCCAAGCGCGAGATGACCGAGGCCAACCTGCGTCTGGTGATCTCGATCGCGAAGAAGTACACCAACCGCGGTCTGCAGTTCCTCGATCTGATCCAGGAGGGCAACATCGGCCTGATGAAGGCGGTGGACAAGTTCGAGTACCGTCGCAGCTACAAATTCTCGACCTACGCTACGTGGTGGATCCGTCAGGCCAT
>JBFHJY010000142.1:0-6017 GCA_041595655.1 Azoarcus sp. | reverse complement strand
GGTCGGGCCGAACAGCGCGCTGGTCAGGCGGTCGGCGCCGCGCAGGCTGTTGACGTCGGTCTCCGGGTCGGCCAGCACCACCGCCAGCTTGGTGATCATGGTCTTGGCACCATCGACCTTCACGGGTCGCTGACGCAGGATTCGCCACACTTCCTCGACGAGTTGCTCGAGCATCGAGTCATAGCCGATGCGTTCGGCGATGAAGGCAAAGACCGCGCGCGCGCCCGCCGTGCGACGCTCGCGCGCGGTTTCTGTGGCGCGGTCGAAGACGTAGTCGAGATTCACCGCCAGCGCTTCGCGCAGGAAATGCACGGCCTGCTCGGCGGCAATCCCCGGATGGCGTGCGCGCTCCTCGGCCAGTGCCAGCCAGCGCAGCAGGCTCATGCATTCGATGGAAACCGTGCGCTCCTCACCGAACTGCAGCGTGGACGGAATGAGCTGCGCCTGCAGACTGCCCGGATCGGCCCAGTCGCTGCCATCGAACACGCCCGCAGCCTGGAAGCGGCCAGCCTGCTCGGCCAGCGCCTCTACGCCACCCGGCAGAGCAAGCAGCCGCGTTGCGGCGTCGATGACCTCGAGGGCCAGCGCCGCCTTGGCGACGCGACTGCCCTGTTCGAGACGCGAAAAGCAGCGTTCGAAGCGGGAAGCTGCGGCCTGCAGGCGTTCGGAAGAATCGGTCTGGACGGGAAACTCTGACATCGGCGGGGCGGCACGGGGCGGGCTGCCGCTGCGGACGCACACGGCGCCCCCGAAGCGGCTTGAAGGGCCCCAGCATACACCAGCGGCCCCTCAAGTGCCGGCGGCACGCCGGCCCACAGGCTCAATCCGTGACCCGCTCATCCAGCGAGGGATAGTCGATGTAACCATCGGCACCGCCACCGTAGAACAGCTCCGGACGCGGCGTGTTGAGCGGTGCGTCCTCGCGCAGACGGCGTACCAGATCGGGGTTGGCGATGAAGGGCACGCCGAAAGCCACCAGGTCGGCGTCACCGGTCGCCACGGCCTGCATGGCCAGCGCGCGGTCGTAGCCGTTGTTGACCATCCACGCGCCGGGGAAGGCTTCGCGCAGTGCGGCGTAGTCGAAGGGTCTGGCCAGATCATCCGGTTCGCGCGCGCCGCCGGTTTCACCCTCGATGATGTGCAGGTAGGCCAGGCCGAGCGGCGCCAGCGTGCGCACGCAGTGGCCAGACCGCGCCAGCGGATCGCTGTCGCGCGGCGTGTCGTTGAAGGTGGTGACCGGACTCAGGCGCAGACCGACGCGTCCGGCGCCGATCTCTTCGGCCACCGCACGCATCACCTCGATCAGCAGCCGCGCGCGGTTCTCGATGCTGCCGCCGTACGGGCCGCTGCGGTCATTCACGCTGTCGCGCAGGAACTGCTCGAGCAGATAAGTGTTGGCCGAATGCACCTCGATGCCGTCGAAGCCGGCGGCAATCGCGTTGCGCGCGGCGCGGCGGTAGTCGTCGATCAGTGCCGGAATCTCATCGTCGCGCAGCGCGCGCGGCGGCGAGGTATCGACGAAGCCCTCACGCGTGAAGGTCTTGGCGTTGGGCCGGTGACCGGTGGACGACACCGGCTGCGCGCCGCCCGGCAGCAGCGAGGTGTGCGAGATGCGGCCAACGTGCCAGAGCTGGATCACGATGCGCCCGCCGGCGGCGTGCACGGCGTCGGTGACCTTCTTCCACGCCGCCACCTGTTCGGCGCTGTGGATGCCCGGCGTATCGAGGTAGCCCTGCGCCATCGGGCTGATCTGGCTGGCCTCGGTGATGATCAGGCCGGCGCCGGCGCGCTGGCGGTAGTACTCGACGGTCATGTCGTCGGGAATGCCGTCGTGCGCGCGGTTGCGCGTCAGCGGCGCCATCACGATGCGGTTGGCGAGCTCGATGTCGCCGATGCGCACGGGGTCGAACAGCGTCGTCATGAATATCCTTGTGATTCGGTTGATCAAGTGCGGTTGGAGCGCGGCGCGACGGAATCGTTCGCGCTCATTCCGGCAGATAGCCTTGATCGGCCGCACAGTCTGCAGAAGATCGGAACGTACACGCCGACCTCGTTGAGGCCGGCGGCGGCAAACATGAAGCAACGAACGCGGAACGGACGCCCGAGTGTTGGCCACAACCGACAGTGCATCGAGCCGGCTGACCGGATCATGATGCGTCGCTTGTCTTTATGGCCGAAGCGGAGCCAAGCCCCGCTACACTTCCCGGGTTCATCCACCACTTGTGCGCACGCTGCCCGCCGCAGGACGAGCACACAGGAGAAGCCTGTTAGTGACTGAAACCCCTTCCCGCCGGCCCGGCACCCCGGGCGAAGTGTTCGGCGCCTTCCTCAAACTCGGACTGACTTCGTTCGGCGGGCCGATCGCGCATCTGGGTTACTTCCGCGACGAGCTGGTTACACGCCGCCGCTGGCTGGACGACACGGCCTACGCCGACCTGGTGGCGCTGTGCCAGTTCCTGCCCGGCCCGGCCTCCAGCCAGGTCGGCTTTGCGCTGGGGCTGCAGCGTGCCGGGTGGCCGGGTGCGCTGGCTGCATGGACGGCCTTCACGCTGCCCTCGGCGATCCTGCTGGTGCTGTTTGCACTGGGTGCCGCGGCACTGGGCGGACCGATCGGCCAGGGGCTGATCGCGGGGCTGAAGATCGTCGCCGTGGCCATCGTCGCGCAGGCCGTGTGGGGCATGGCGAGGAACCTCTGCCCGGACCGCGAGCGCGCCAGCATTGCGCTGGGCGCAGTGCTCATCGTCGCCTTGCTGGCCGGCTCATGGGGCCAGGTCGCGGCCATCGCGGCGGGCGGCGCACTGGGCTGGTGGCTGTTCGGCAAGGACGCCGGCAGCGGCGCGCACGTGGCCTTTCGGGTCGCACGACGCACCGGCGGCGCGTTGCTGACCCTGTTCTTCGCGTTGCTGCTGGGGCTGCCGCTGATGGCGGCACTGTTGCCGTCGGCCTCGCTGGCTTTGTTCGACGCCTTCTACCGCGCCGGCGCACTGGTGTTCGGTGGCGGTCATGTGGTGCTGCCGCTGCTGCAGGCTGAAGTCGTGCACAGCGGCTGGGTGTCGTCGGGCGACTTCCTCGCCGGCTATGGCGCAGCGCAGGCGGTGCCGGGCCCGTTGTTCACCTTTGCCGCCTATCTGGGCTTCGTCGCCGAACCGTCGGGCGGCTTGAGCGGCTCGGCGCTGGCGCTGCTGGCGGTGTTCCTGCCGGGCCTGCTGCTGCTCGTCGGCGTGCTGCCGTTCTGGGACGCGCTGCGCACGCGCGCCCAGGTGCAAGGTCTGATGCGCGGCGCCAACGCGGCGGTGGTCGGCATTCTCGGCGCCGCGCTGTACGACCCGGTGTTCACCGGCGCGATCACGGGCATGCCGCAATTCGCGCTGGCGCTGACCGGCTTCGTGCTGCTCACGGCATGGAAGACCCCGCCATGGATCGTGGTGGCGCTGTCAGCGGCCGGCGGCGTTTTGCTGGCGCTGGCGTGAGGCGGGGAACCACTGCACGCCGCTAGAATCGGACACCAGCCCTGACGCGAGGAAACCCCGTTGCCCACCACCCCCCCCTGGCACAGGAAGCTGCGCCGACTGATCCTCGGCCCTTCGCCCGAAGACCATCTCGGCCGCAAGCCCTTCGTGGCGCCGAAAAAGCCTTTCAAACTGTTCCGCGGCAAGCCCGACGAAGCGCCGCCCGCAGCCTATGTGCCGCCGGATTCACCGGGCTTTCGCCGAATGTTCGCGCGCGATCAGCTCACACTGGGCCTGTTCTTCGCCATCGACAACTACGACGGCGACATGCCCGACATGAGCCGTCAGGTGGAACTGGCCAGACGCGCCGACGAACTGGGCTTTGCCGCACTGTGGACGCGCGACGTGCCGCTGCGCGACCCGAGCTTCGGCGACGTCGGCCAGATCTACGACCCGTGGGTGTGGCTGGGGCTGATCACCGGCGCCACGCGCAACATCACGCTGGCCACCGGCTCCATCGTGTTTCCGCTGTCGCACCCGATCACGCTCGCCAAGGCCGCGGCCTCGGTCGATCACCTTTCCGGCGGGCGGCTGTTTCTCGGCATCGCCTCGGGCGACCGCGCGGTGGAGTTTCCCGCCTTCGGACTGGAGATCGAGAAACGCGGCGAGATCTTTCGTGAATCGCTGGCCTACTTCAACCGCGTGCTCTACGAGAGCTTTCCGCGCATCGATTCACCGCTCGGCAAGCTCGAAAAGGCCGACCTGATCCCCAAGGCCCGCTTCAACCGCATCCCCATCGGCATCACCGGACACTGCCGGCAGGATCCGGACTGGATCGCCGCGAATTGCGATGCGTGGATCATGTATGCCAACAGCCCGAGCACGCAGCAGATCGTCATGCGCACCTGGCGCGACGCCGTGCACAACAGCGGCACGGATTTCAAACCTTTCGCCCAGCCGCTGCACATCGACCTGTCCGACGATCCGGACGAGAAGCAGAAGCCGCTGCGGTCGGGCTTCCGCCTCGGCCGCAACCTGCTCATGGAGCTGCTGGAGGAACTGCGCGTGGTCGGTGTCAACCACGTCGTGCTGAACTTCAAACGGGGCCGCCGACCCGCAGCCGAAGTGATGGAGGAGATCGGTCAGGAAGTGCTGCCGCACTTCCCAAGTCTCACCGCCTCCGCCAACGAAGCAGACGCCGGCACGGAGCGCAGCGAGTCGGCGCTCAACGGCCGGGGCGCAGCGCGCTGACGCCGCCGATACGGTCGCCGGCACCGATGCCGCGCTGCGCGAACCAGCCCTGGTTCATCTCCAGCGCATAGCGTGCCGGCTGGGCCGCACAGTGATTGATCTCGGTCTGCGGCGCCATGTCCTCGACATTCAGGATGGTGCCGTCGCCGTCCAGAAAGGCCACGGACAGCGGGAGCAGCGTGTTGCGCATCCACATGCAGTGGGCTGCGTCGAACTCGAACACGAACACCATGCCGTGCTGTTCGGCCATGCGCTGACGGTGCATCAGACCGATCTGGCGCGTCTGCGGCGTGTTGGCGAGCTCCGCGGTGATGCGGTACATCCCGGCCGTGAGCTGTACCTGCGGCATCTGCTGCGCCTGCACCAGCGGTGCCAGCAGGAGGAAGGACAGCGAGAGGAGCAAGCGGCGAAACATCGTCATCATGGTTCCGGGTGACAGGGATCAAGCGCGATTCTAGCGCGGGTGCCGCACGCGCGGCCGGGACCGGGGCAGGCGACCGACGACCTCCTGCCTCCATTGCCCCGGGGCCAAACCCTCCAGGGACCACGGGCCGATCGCCGTGCGCACCAGCCGCAGGGTCGGCAAGCCGACCCTGGCCGTCATGCGCCGCACCTGCCGGTTCTTGCCCTCACGCAGCACGATCTCCAGCCAGGCCGTCGGCACGCTCTTGCGGAAGCGCACCGGCGGGTCGCGCGGCCACAACCAGTCCGGTTCAGGGACACGGCGGGCCTCGCACGGCTGCGTACGGAAATCACCCAGATCCAGTCCGCCGGCGCGCAGCGCTGCCAGCGCCGCCTCGTCGGCCTCACCCTCGACCTGCACCAGATAGGTCTTCGGCTGCTTGCTGCACGGATCGGTGATGCGGTGCTGCAGCGCACCGTCGTCGGTCAGCACCAGCAGGCCCTCGGAATCGGTATCCAGCCGCCCGGCCGCATACACGTCCGGCACGTCGATGAAGTCCTTGAGCGTGCGCTTGCCACCCTCGGGCGAAAACTGGCAGATCACGCCGTGGGGTTTGTTGAACAGGATCAGGCGAGACACGGACACTCCAATCGGACGACATCACACATCGGAACACATGCAGGCATAAGGACAAACTTCGTCCGCGGCGGGCCGGGTCAGGGTCGCATCTCGGGAGCCACGCGGACACCATCGGCGATCCGGTCGCCGGGATGACTGACGACCACTTCACCCTCTTCCAGACCATCCAGAATTTCAGCTTGCACCCGGTTAGTGACCCCGACGATTACCTCTCTCCGTTCGGTTTCGCCGTTCCGGCCAACCACTCGCACACTGGCCCTGGCACCACGCCGGTT
>JBFHJY010000141.1:0-6023 GCA_041595655.1 Azoarcus sp. | reverse complement strand
GCGGCGCCACCGTCTACATCACCCTCGAACCCTGCGCCCACCATGGCCGCACCCCGCCCTGCGCCGAAGCGCTGGTGCGCGCCGGCGTCGGCCGTGTCGTGGCCGCCATGCCCGACCCCAATCCCAAGGTTTCCGGACGCGGCTTTGCGCTGCTCGAAGAAGCCGGCATCCCGTGGCAGGTCGGTCTGCTGGACACGGAAGCGCGCGAACTGAACATCGGCTTCATCTCGCGCATGACGCGCGGCCGACCGTGGGTTCGCCTGAAAGCCGCCAGCACGCTGGACGGCAAGACCGCCCTCGAGAACGGCGTCAGCCAGTGGATCACAGGACCGGCTGCGCGCCGCGACGGCCACCAGTGGCGCGCCCGCGCCTGCGCCGTACTCACCGGCTACGGCACCGTCAAGGCCGACGACCCTCAACTGAACGTGCGCGACGTACCCTGCAGCCGCCAGCCGCTGCGCGTGGTGGTCGATGCCCGCCTCGAAACCCCGCCCACCGCGCGCATCCTGCAGGGCGGCAACGTGTTGATCGCCTGCGCCGCACGTGACGAAGCGCGTGCCGCCGTGCTGGAACAGCTCGGTGCCGGGATCGTGGTGCTGCCCAACGACACCGGCAAGGTGGACCTCCCCGCCCTGCTCGGTGAACTCGCCGCGCGCGGCATCAACGAGGTACACGCCGAAGCCGGCTTCAAGCTCAACGGCTCGCTGCTGCGCGAAGGCTGCGTGGATGAGCTGCTGCTCTACATGGCGCCGATGCTGGTCGGCGACGCCGCGCAAGGCATCTTCAACCTCGCCGCCATGTCCAGCCTCGACCAGGCCCTGCGCCCCCGCCTGCACGACGTACGCCGCATCGGCGACGACATCCGCATCATCGGGCGGCTGTCGCCGCTACCCTGACATCATCTGAGGGCAGCCCATGCGGGGCAATGCCCGTTGGTTCACGCCCTGCCGCACTGAGCTTGAATCGTAGGGGCGATAAGCGCAGCGCATCGACCAACGGCCGTTCAGACACCACCGCCGCTCGTCACATGCGCTGCGCTTATGTGACCTACAAGGTAACGAGCATTACAGCGCGTTGAGCGGAATCTTCAGGTACGAAACCCCGTTTTCCTCGGCCGGCGGCAGATCGCCGGCGCGGATGTTGACCTGCACCGAGGGCAGGATCAGCACCGGCATGTCCAGCGTGGCGTCGCGTTTGGTGCGCATGGCAACGAATTCGTCCTCGCTGATGCCGTCGTGCACGTGGATGTTCTTCGCGCGCTGATCGGCCACCGTGCTCTCCCACTTCACATCGCGCCCCTCGGGCGGATAGTCGTGGCACATGAACAACCGCGTTTCCGGCGGCAGGCTGAGGATGCGGCGGGTGGACGCGTACAGCGCGCGGGCATCACCACCGGGAAAGTCGCAGCGGGCGGTACCCACATCCGGCATGAACAGCGTGTCGCCGACGAACACCGCATCACCGACGTGGTAGGCCACGCAGGCCGGCGTGTGGCCCGGCACGTAGAGGATCTCGGCCTCCAGTTCGCCGATGCGGAAGTGCTCGCCTTCCGCGAAGAGATGGTCGAACTGCGAACCATCCATGCGGAACTCGGGCTCCAGGTTGAAGATGTCGCGGAACACCTTCTGCACGCGCGTGATGTTGCTGCCGATGCCGATCTTGCCACCGAGGTGCTTGCGCAGATACGGCGCGGCCGAAAGGTGGTCGGCGTGGGCATGGGTCTCCAGAATCCACTGCACGCGCAAATCGTTGGCGCGCACGTAGTCGATGACCCTGTCGGCCGAGGCGAAACGGGTACGACCCGACTTCGGGTCATAGTCGAGCACCGAATCGATGATGGCGCATTGCGTGCCGCGACCGGCATGCACCACGTAGGTCACGGTCCAGGTGTTCGGATCGAAGATGCCATGGACCTGCGGGCGGGGACTGTCGGCGTTCATGTGCGACTCCTTGTGGATCAGTGCTGTAAATATATTGACCGACAGTTTATAAGTCAATATATTGTAGTCAGCTAAATCCTAAGTCCCGAATCATGCACGCAACCCTTGAACTCGAATCCATGCACGGCGCCGCCGAACGCGCCTGCCGCCTGATGAAGGCCCTGTCCAACCCAGACCGTCTGATGGTGCTGTGCCGCCTGTCGCAGGGCGAGCTGAGCGTCGGCGAGATCGAGGCGGCGCTCGGCATCCGTCAGCCCACCCTGTCGCAGCAACTGACGGTGCTGCGTGAACAGGGGCTGGTCACCACCCGCCGCGAAGGCAAGAACATCTTTTACAGCGTCGCCAGTGACGAGGCCATGGCCGTCATCCGCGTGCTGTACGAACAATTCTGCGGAAAGGAGTCGTGACAATGAGTATCGACTGGGCCGGATTCACCCCTTGGGCCTCGCTTTCGGGCGGCATCCTGATCGGCATCGCGGCGGCGCTGTTCGTGCTGCTCAACGGCCGCATCCTCGGCATCAGCGGCATTCTCGGCGGCCTGTTGCCGCCGAAGTCGGGCGACAGTAGCTGGCGCATCACCTTCCTGCTCGGCATGTTCGCCGCACCCGTCGTGTTCGCCCTGCTCGCTCCCGCCGACCTCATCCCGACACCGACCATAGACGCCGGCTACGTACTGATCGTGATCGCCGGACTGCTGGTCGGTTTCGGCACGCGTCTGGGCGCCGGCTGCACCAGCGGTCACGGCGTGTGCGGCCTGTCGCGCCTGTCGCCGCGCTCGCTGGTGGCCACGCTGTCGTTCATGGTGGCGGGCTTCGTCACCGTCTTCTTCCTCCGTCACCTGTTCGCCTGAGGACATCGACATGCAGCACCGCATCTCCGAATTCATCGTCGGCCTGATCTTCGGCCTCGGCCTGATCCTCTCGGGCATGACCAATCCGGCCAAGGTGCAGGGCTTCCTCGACCTGTTCGGCAGCTGGGACCCGTCGCTGGCCCTCGTCATGGGCGGCGCCATCGCGGTCGGCATGATCTCGTTCGCCATTGCCAGGAAGCGCACGCAGAGCTTTTTCGGCGGCGCCATGCACCTGCCCACGCGCACCGACATCGACAGCAAACTGGTGCTCGGCGGGCTGATCTTCGGCGCGGGCTGGGGGCTGGCCGGCTTCTGTCCGGGCCCCGCTCTGGTATCCATGGCCTCGGGCGAGATCAAGGCGCTGGTCTTCGTCGGCGCAATGCTCGCCGGCATGGCCATCCACGGCGCGTACGACAAGCGCGGAAACTGACCGATGCGCTGGCTGCCCCGCCTGACCGTGCTCGACTGGGCGCGCGGCTATGACCGCCACACCCTGCTCGGCGACGGCATGGCGGCAATCATCGTCACCATCATGCTGATCCCGCAGAGTCTGGCCTACGCCATGCTCGCGGGTCTGCCGCCCGAGGTCGGGCTGTACGCCAGCGTCGCGCCCCTCATCGCCTATGCGCTGTTCGGCACCAGCCGCGTGCTGGCCGTAGGTCCGGTGGCGGTGGTGTCGCTGATGACCGCCACCACCATCGGCAGTTTTGCCGCCGCCGGGTCGGACGCCTACTGGGCTGCCGCCATCACGCTGGCCTTCATCTCCGGCCTGATGTTGCTGGCCATGGGCCTGCTGCGCCTCGGCTTTCTGGCCAGCTTCCTGAGCCACCCGGTCATCGCCGGCTTCATCTCGGCTTCCGGCCTGTTGATTGCCGCCGGGCAACTCAAGGTCGTGCTCGGCATCCGTGCCGAGGGCCACACCTTCGTCGAGCTGGTTCCGGCCCTGTTCGCGCAGCTGGGCAGCACCCATTGGCTGACCGCCGCCATCGGCCTGACCACGCTGGCCTTCCTGTTCTGGGCGCGCAGCCGGCTCAAGCCGCTTCTGCTGCTGCTCAGGCTGCCGCCGCGGCTGGCGGATCTCGTCTCACGCGCCGCGCCGGTCGCCGCCATCGCCGCCACTGCCCTGCTGACGTGGACGCTCGGCTGGAGCGGGGCCGGTGTGAAGATCGTCGGCACCGTACCGCAGGGCCTGCCGCCACTCACCATGCCGCAGTGGGATCTGGCGCTGTGGCAGCAGCTGGCGGTGCCGGCGCTGCTGATCAGCGTGGTCGGCTTCGTCGAATCGGTGTCGGTCGGTCAGACGCTGGCCGCCAAGCGACGCCAGCGCATCGAACCCGATCAGGAACTGGTCGCGCTGGGTGCCGGCAACCTGTCGGCCGCCTTCTCCGGCGGCTTCCCGGTCGCCGGCGGCTTCGCCCGCTCGGTCGTCAATTTCGACGCCGGCGCACAGACCCCCGCCGCCGGCATGCTCACTGCCATCGGCATCCTGCTCGCCGCATTGCTGCTCACGCCGGCGCTGTACTACCTGCCGCAGGCCACGCTGTCGGCCACCATCATCGTCGCCGTGCTGTCGCTGGTCGATTTCGGCGTATTGCGCCGCACCTGGGCCTATTCCAAAGCCGATTTCACCGCAGCGCTGGCCACCCTGCTGGTCACGCTCACGCTCGGCGTGGAGACCGGCCTGATCGTCGGCGTGGCCGTGTCGCTGGGACTGTTCCTGTTCCGCACCAGCCGCCCGCACATCGCCGAGGTCGGTCTCGTCCCCGGCACCGAGCACTTCCGCAACATCCATCGCCACAACGTGCTGACCACGCCCGAAGTGCTCAGCCTGCGCGTGGATGAGAGCCTGTATTTCGCCAACGCCCGCGCGCTCGAAGACCGCATCAACGCCGCCGTGGCCGCCAATCCCAGGCTGCACCACGTCGTGCTGCAGTGCTCGGCCATCAACGACATCGACGCCAGCGCGCTGGAAAGCCTGGAAACCATCGACCGTCGCCTGCGCGACGCCGGCATCCTGCTGCACCTGTCCGAAGTCAAGGGACCGGTCATGGACCACCTGCAGCGCAGCGATTTCCTCGAGCACCTGTCGGGCAAGGTCTTCCTCACCCACTACCAGGCCATTCAGGAACTGGCGCCGGAGCTCGGCTGAGTCGCATCAGTTAACTGCATCGTCAGCCAGGGCGTTCAGACCATTTTTCCCCTTTTACCCAAAAAGGGCTAGAATTTCCTTTGCCCCTCGCAAACGGAGGTTCACATGTCCGCCACCGCCCTGCTCGACCCCCTTACCGAACTGCCCCACGCCGCCGCATCCGACGTCAAGAAGCTCGGCTGGCGCGGCATGATGAAGACCGTGCGCAGCAGCGGCAGCGTGGTCGTCACCAACCACAGCGAACCTGAAGCCGTGATCCTTTCCACCGAGGAATACACCCGGCTCGTTCGCTTGGCCGAACAGGCCGCTCCGCGCGCCGAAGACGCGCTGGCCGCGCTACGCGCCGACTTCGACCGCCGCCTCGCCACCCTCAACGCAGCTGACGCGGCCGACCGCCTGCGCAAGGTCATGGGCAGCGGCGCGAAGCTGAAAGGCAAGGTCAAGGCCGGTAGCGGACACTAAGGCGTGGTCCCGGTAGCGCTGGCGGGCCCATGGCTGCCGTGAGCACGCCCCAGCCCCGCCCCGTTCTCTGCGTGCTGGCCGGGGTCAACGGTGCCGGCAAGAGCTCCATCGGCGGCCATCTGCTGCGTGCGGCCGGCCTCGACTGGTTCAACCCCGACACCTTCGCCCGCGAACTCGTCGCCACCACGGGCTGCGGCCAGACCACCGCCAACGGCATCGCCTGGGCTGAGGGCATGCGCCGCCTCGACACAGCGCTGACCGGCGGCAGCAACCACGCCTTCGAAACCACGCTGGGCGGCGACACCGTCGCGCAGAAAATCCTCGATGCCACCCGCAGCCACGACGTGCTGATGTGGTTCTGCGGCCTCGATTCGCCCGAACACCACATCGCCCGCGTGGCTACCCGCGTGGCCTCGGGCGGCCACGACATCCCCGCGGCGAAGATCCGCGAACGCTATCCGCACGCCCAACTCAACCTCATTGCATTGATGCCGCATCTGGCGCATCTGCAGGTGTGGGACAACAGCGCCGACGTCGCGCCGGGCGAGGCCGTGCCTGATCCGGTGCTGGTGCTGGAGATGGAAAACGGCCGTCTCAGCCGCCCCTCTCCCGGCGATCCGGC
>JBFHJY010000140.1:0-6037 GCA_041595655.1 Azoarcus sp. | reverse complement strand
GCTAATCTCGCCAACCATGCCTAGTGGGATGCCTCAGCGCAGGTATCGCGGAGCGCGTGCGCGGGCAGTTTTCGATGGGTCTGGGGCGGCGCGGCGGCGGTGATCTGCGCCAGCAAGAAGGCAGCGCGTGACAGTGTTTTCGGTGCTGGTGATAGCCCGGTGATAGCCCGGCTGAAAATGGAAAGGGCCTGCAGCGATGCAGGCCCTTGAATTTTTTGGTGGTGATGGGCGGAATCGAACCGCCGACCTATGGGTTATGAATCCATCGCTCTAACCGTCTGAGCTACATCACCAACAAGCCTGCTAATATAGCCGCTCTCCAAACACACCGTCAAGCAACTGTTATCGCCAATGAAGAAGCTCTACATCCGTACGTTCGGCTGCCAGATGAACGAGTACGACTCGGACAAGATGGCGGACGTCCTCGGCGCCGGCGAGGGGCTGGTCAAGACCGACAATCCGGAAGAGGCGGATGTGATCCTGTTCAATACCTGTTCGGTGCGCGAGAAGGCGCAGGAGCGGGTGTTTCACGATCTCGGCCGCGCCCGTCTGCTCAAGCTCGAGAAGCCCGACCTGATCATCGGCGTCGGCGGCTGCGTGGCGAGCCAGGAGGGTGACGCCATCGTCTCACGGGCGCCGTATGTGGATGTGGTGTTCGGGCCGCAGACACTGCATCGTCTGCCGCAGTTGATTGCGGAGCGTCGTCGCAGCGGTCGGTCCCAGGTCGACATCTCTTTCCCGGAGATCGAGAAGTTCGACAACCTGCCGCCGGCGCGTGTCGAAGGGGCCAGTGCCTTCGTGTCGATCATGGAAGGCTGCTCGAAGTACTGCACCTTCTGCGTCGTGCCGTATACCCGTGGCGAGGAGGTTTCGCGCCCGCTCGACGACATCCTGACCGAGGTGGCCAATCTGGCGCAGCAGGGCGTCAGGGAAGTGACCTTGCTGGGGCAGAACGTCAACGCCTGGCGCGGCGCGATGACCAAGGGCAGTGATGAAGTCGGGGATTTCGCTTTCCTGCTCGAATGCGTGGCCGAGATTCCGGGCATCGAGCGCATGCGCTACACGACCTCGCATCCGCGCGAGATGACGCAGCGCGTGGTCGACGCCTACGCGAAGATCCCGAAGCTGGTCAGCCATCTGCACCTGCCGGTGCAGTCGGGTTCCGATCGAGTTCTGGCTGCGATGAAGCGTGGCTACACGACGCTGGAATTCAAGGCGCTGGTGCGCAAGCTGCGCGCGGTGCGGCCGGACCTGTCGCTGTCGTCCGACTTCATCGTCGGCTTCCCCGGCGAGACGGAAGAGGATTTCGAGAAGACCATGAAGCTGATCGACGACGTCGGTTTCGATGCCTCGTTCAGTTTTGTCTACAGCGCGCGTCCGGGTACGCCGGCGGCAGACCTGGAAGACTCCGTGCCGCAGCCGACCAAGCTGAAATGGCTGGCGCGCCTGCAGAAACGCATCGACGAACAGGCGCAGGCCATCAGTGCGGCGATGGTCGGCAGCGTGCAGCGCATCCTCATCGAGGGGCCGGCCAAGAAGGGCGAAGGCGAACTGGCCGGACGCACCGCCAACAACCGTGTCGTGAACTTCCCCGGCAATGCGCGACTGATCGGGCAGTTCATCGATGTGACGATCACCGCGGCAATGCCGCACAGTCTGCGCGGCGAAGTCGTCGTGCGGGAGTCCTGATGGGCGATATCGTGGAAGTGGTGTTCGAGCCGGTCGACAACCTGCGACTGGCCAATCTGTGCGGGACGCTGGACGAGAACCTGCGCCAGATCGAGTCGGCCTTCGACGTCGGCATCGTGCGGCGCGGCGAGCGTTTCAGTCTGTCGGGCGGCAAGTCGCGGCTGGCCGCCAATGCGCTGCAACGCTTTTACGAACATGCCGATGCGCATCTGAGTCTGGACGACATCCAGCTCGGCCTGATCGAACTGGTCGCCAATGCCGAGCCGGCGGCGCGGCCGTCGCAGTCGCCCAAGCTGATGACGCGCAAGACCGAACTGCACGGCCGCACGCCGCGTCAGGTCGAGTATCTGTCCAACATCCAGGCGCACGACATCACCTTCGGCATCGGTCCGGCCGGCACCGGCAAGACCTATCTGGCAGTGGCCAGCGCCGTCGATGCCTTCGAGCGCGAGCTGGTCGAGCGCATCATCCTGACCCGTCCTGCCGTCGAGGCCGGCGAGCGGCTGGGTTTCCTGCCCGGCGACCTGGCACAGAAGGTCGATCCCTATCTGCGCCCGCTGTACGACGCGCTGTATGACCTGATGGGCTTCGACCGCGTGGCCAAGCTGTTCGAGCGCGGCAGCATCGAGATCGCACCGCTGGCCTTCATGCGCGGCCGTACGCTCAACCACGCCTTCATCATTCTCGATGAGGCGCAGAACACCACGCCCGAGCAGATGAAGATGTTCCTGACCCGCATCGGCATCGGCGGCAAGGCGGTGGTCACCGGCGACCTGACGCAGGTGGACCTGCAGCGCGGTCAGAAGAGCGGTCTGCGCGAGGCTTCCGACATCCTCGCCGAGGTACGCGGCATTGCCTTCACGCGCTTCGGCAAGGAAGACGTGGTGCGTCACCCGCTGGTGGCGCGCATCGTCGATGCCTACGACCGCGCCCAGGCCGAGCGTGAGGCGGCCGCCAAGGCCCGCAAAGAGGGCGAAGCGTGAGCGCTGCAATGCCGGCGCAATCTGCGCGCGCCACACTGTCGATGAACGTGCAGCGCGCGCTCAAGGTCGCCGAGCGCGAGCACGCGCCCAAGGCCGTCGAGTTGCGTCGCTGGGCGCGCGCGGCGCTGCGCGAGCGCGACGTCGAAGTGGCGGTGCGACTGGTCGGCGAGGACGAAGGCCGGGCACTGAATCGTGACTATCGCGGCCGCGACTACGCCACCAACGTGCTGACCTTCGTGTACGACGATGCCGCCGTGCCGGACATGCCGCTGTATGGAGACATCGTGCTGTGCGTGCCGGTAGTGGTGCGCGAGGCGGCAGAGCAGGGCAAGGCCGTGGCGGCTCACTTCGCCCACCTGATGGTGCATGGTATGCTGCATTTGCAGGGTTTCGATCATGAGGCCGAGGCCGAAGCCAGGCTGATGGAAGCGCTGGAAACCGAGATCCTTGCAGGGCTTGGCATCGGCGACCCGTATCGTGCAGGGTGAGAGCCGAGGATTTGGGTTTGCGGACTCAAATCCTCGTTTCTCACTCAAAACGGAAAATGGACAGTTCCCCAGACAAACCCTCGTTACTCGAGCGACTTTCGGCCCTTCTCTCGCGCGAGCCGGAAGATCGCGATGACCTCCTCGCGCGACTGCGTTCCGCCTGCGATCGTAATCTGATCGACGCGGACGCGCTCTCCATCATCGAAGGCGCGCTGCAGATGTCCGACATGCAGGTGCGCGAAGTGATGATTCCGCGTGCGCAGATGGACGTGGTCCATCTCGACGACCCGATCGAGCGGATCGCCGGTTTCGTCATCGACACCGCCCACTCGCGTTTCCCTGCCGTCGGCGAGAACAAGGACGACGTGGTTGGCGTCCTGCTCGCCAAGGACTTGCTGCGCTATTACGCCGGCCGTGAATTCGATCTGCGCGGCATGCTGCGTCCGGCGGTGTTCGTGCCGGAATCCAAGCGTCTCAACGTGTTGCTGCGCGAGTTCCGCGTCAGCCGCAACCACATGGCCATCGTCGTCGATGAGTACGGCGGGGTGTCGGGGCTGGTGACCATCGAGGACGTACTGGAGCAGATCGTCGGCGATATCGAGGACGAGTACGACTTCGACGAGATCGCCGACAGCATCCGCCTCGACCAGAGCGGACGCTACCGCGTCAAGGCCACGACCGAGATCGAGGACTTCAATCACGCCTTCGAGACCGCCTTCAGCGACGAGGAGGTGGATACCATCGGTGGCCTGGTCATCCGGCACCTGGGTCGGCTGCCCAAGCGCGGCGAGGTGATCGAGCTCGACGGGCTGCGCATTCAGGTGATGCGTGCCGACAGCCGGCGGGTGTATACCCTGCTGGTCGAGCGTCTCGCGCTGTCTCCGGCGTCAGACGCCGAAACAGAGTGATCCCGTTGCGCGCTGCGCGCGGCAGTGTGTCGCTGCTCGCCGCTCTCCTGGCGGGCGCCGCTTCGGTGTTCGCCTTTGCGCCGTTCGGGGTGTTCCCGCTTGCGCTGCTTTCGCTGGCGGTGCTGGCTTGGCTCCTGTCGCGGGCTGAGCGCCGCCGCGACGGCTTCCTGCTCGGCTTCGCCTGGGGCTTTGGTGCCTTCGCGGCCGGCATCTCGTGGCTGTTCGTTGCGCTCAACCGCTACGGCGGCATGCCGGTGCCGCTGGCGGCGCTCGCCATCGCACTGTTCTGCGCCTCTCTCGCGCTGTATCCGGCGCTGGCCGGAGCGCTGTTCGTGCGCTTCCGCATCGGCGGTGTGGTGCTGCGAGCCGCGTTGTTTGCGGCATTGTGGGTGGCTGCCGAAGGGCTGCGTGGCTGGGTGTTCACCGGCTTCCCGTGGCTGTCCCTCGGCTATTCGCAGACGCCGCCAAGCCCGCTGGCGGGCTGGCTGCCGCTGCTCGGTGTGTATGGCGTAGGCGGGCTGTTGGCCCTCGTTGCGGCGCTGGCCGCATTCGCGCCGTGGCGCAAGCTGCGCGAGGCCGTCCCGGCCGCAGGGCTCATCATCATGTTGCTGGTTGCGGGCTTTGCGCTGCGGCACGTGTCCTGGACGCAGCCCGAGGGCGAGCCGGTGCGCGTGGCGCTGGTGCAGACCAACATTGCACAGGAGCTGAAATGGCAGCCTGAGCATGTGCAGGACTGGCTGGAGCTGAACCGGCGCATGTCCGACGTGCCCGACGCCGATCTGGTCGTGCTGCCCGAATCGACCCTGCCGATGCTGGCCGAGCGCTTGCCGGAAGGGTATGTGGAAGGGCTTGCCTCACGCGCCGCGGCCAACGGCGCCGATCTGCTGTTCGGCGTGTTCCTGCGCGACGCCCAGGGCCACGTGTTCAACGCCACCGCGAGCCTCGGGGTGTCACCGTCCCAGTCCTACGCAAAGCGCCATCTGGTCCCCTTCGGCGAGTATTCTCCGCCGCTGTTCGGCTGGTTCTACGAACTGGCTGACATCCCGATGTCGGACCAGACGCCCGGTCCGGCCGGTCAGCGGCCGCTGAATCTCGGCGGACAGCAGATTGCGGTGAACATCTGTTACGAAGATCTGTTCGGGCGGGAACTGCTCTACGCGCTGCCCGAGGCCAGCCTGATGCTGAACGTCTCGAATCTGGCGTGGTACGGCCACTCCTTCGCTCAGCCACAGCATCTGCAGATCGCGCGCGTGCGTGCTCTCGAGACCGGACGGCCGATGCTGCGAGCGACCAACACCGGCATGACCGCTGTGGTGCAGCCGGACGGCTCGGTAACGGGTGTTCTGCCGCAGTTCGAGCGCGGCGTGTTGCGCGCCGAAGTGACCGGTTTCAGCGGCATGACGCCATACGCACGCTGGGGCGACTGGCTCGTGTTCCTGCTTGCGGCGGCGGTGCCGGGCCTGCTCCTCGTGCTGCGCCAGCGCGAGCGGACCTAGGGCATCGAGGCGCGGCACGCACCTGACCTGCGCTGCCGGCCTTCGGGCTTTTTCGACCCGGCGCCAGAAAGCCAGTAAAATCACCGCTTTTGCTCGGCGTCCACCGGACCATGTCATTGAAGAAACCGACCTTTCAGCAGATCATCCAGACGCTCGGCCAGTTCTGGGGCGAGCGCGGTTGCGCGCTGCTGCAGCCGCTCGACCTCGAGGTCGGCGCCGGCACCTCGCATCCGGCCACCTGCCTGCGCGCGCTCGGCCCCGAACCCTGGAACGCCGCTTACGTTCAGCCTTCGCGCCGCCCCAAGGACGGTCGCTACGGCGAGAACCCCAATCGCCTGCAGCACTACTATCAGTATCAGGTGGTGCTCAAGCCCTCGCCGCCAGACATCCAGGAGCTGTATCTGGACAGCCTGCGTGCTCTGGGGATCGACCCCATGGAGCACGACATCCGCTTCGTCGAGGATGACTGGGAG